>JALWUZ010000236.1 GCA_027079895.1 Anaerolineae bacterium | reverse complement strand
AGTATCTCGCGGGCCTCGGCGACGGAGCGGACGAACCGACACTTGTAGGGCAACCCTGTCTGCTGCACGAAACGCCGAAAAGCCATCTGGTCTACGGCGTCGTCCTCGGCAACCAGCAACTTGATATTGTTCATAGTCGTAAGCCTGCCGCCTGGAGAGTCCGCTCAGTGACACACCGGGCTCTCAGGATTTCGATATATGGCGACTTCTCCGATGCGCTTCTCCAAATGCCACCTGGATTGAATCTCCGTGGTCATCTCCCGCACGGCCGGTATGTTAGAGACGCCCCAGTTGCGCCACACAGGGTCAATGACGGCGTAGAGTGCCGTGTGGTAATCCGCGTTGTAGGCAAAACGCTCGTGGGGCATGTCCGCAGGGAAATAGGCTGTATGGTGGTGCAGGTAGGCTTGAGAGACTTGGAAGCCCGTGACGCGAGAGTCTATCGCCCAGGCCAGCGTTGGGGAGGCGACCACGAGGTCACACCGACGCACCCGCTGATTCACGTAAGCGATGGTGGACTGGGCATCACTCGCATCGAGCAACACCTTCTCAATCGGCAGAGCCACCGCCACTCCCGGCACCCGCATTATCCCGGTCATCAGTGGCGACAGCAAGGCGAACAGCACCATAGCGGTGCCAAGCATCGGCAGACGTTTCACGAGCCATCCCGCGCTTTTCCCGTCCCCGACACCCTCGATTAACGTCACCAGAGCAGCGCGGATCCGTTTTTCGGCGTGGGGCAGCCCAAAGCGCAGCAGGCTGCCGACGCCAATCGCCCAGAGAGGGAAGACCGGGATTTGGTGGTAGTATCCCAAGCCGGTGACGATGACGCTGCGGGCCGTCCCCAACCACGCCAGCCCCCAGAACGCCGCCAGGAACGCTCTCTGCCTCCTGTCCGGGATGAACAACAGGCCGATCCACGCGCTTCCCCACCAGGGGTCGGAAATCCAGAGGGAGACGAAGTTCACGACCAGCGCGGCGATTTGCATTGGCAGGGAGAAGGTTACTCTGCTCCACACGAACTGCCATTCGTACCAGGAGGCATTACCGCTCACGCACATCCATGCGACGCACGCTCCGACGGGTATCATCATCGCCAACCCGGCCCAAATTACGTCCGGCCGCCGTTTCAGAAAAGCCAGAACCAGCACCGGAATGAGGAACGCGAGCAGAGCGAGGTCGCTGGCGATTCCCAGCCCTAAAACCGCCGCGGACGCCACCAAATATCTCTTTCGTCCTCCATCCCAGTACAGCCATAACAAGGCGGCTCCTACAATGGCCAACGCCCCTCCGAGATGATAACTGAATCCCAGCCGCTGGTAAAACACGATCCGGGGCAGGATGGCGTACATCAGGGCGACGCTGAAGGTCCACCACAGGTCTTTGGAGATTATCCACATCGCCCAGTACATCAGGAGGGCAGAGATGATTGTCAGGAACGCGACCAGCAGCCGCAACGTCAGGATGCTCGCCCCCAGGGTCTTGATCGCGAGTGCCAATAGCACGATAGGCCCCGGCATGCGCCCGGCGAACAGAAACGACCGGCTGATGCCCAGGTACTGGACTTGTCCTCTGCTCATGTGCTGGGCGAGTTCCACGATAGTCCCCTCGTCGGTGTGCCACCCCGGATACTCGCCGACCCCCATCAGGCGCAGATAGGAGGCCACGAGCAGGACGATCGCGGACAACAACAGGTGCAGGTTGCGTCTCCCCATCAGGCTATTCTCTTGATGCTGTTCATAGATCCGGGTCTTCAGGAGGCAACTCGCTCAGCGTCCAATACAGATCTATCGTGCGCACCGTCTCGACGAACTGCTGGTAGTCCACCGGCTTGAGCATATAACCGGCGACTCCCAAATTGAAACTGTCCAGCCGGTCCTGCTCCTCGCGCGAAGAGGTCAGCAC
>JALWUZ010000235.1 GCA_027079895.1 Anaerolineae bacterium | reverse complement strand
GCCCTCCCACAGCGGGTAGAGCGACTCGTTGGCGTCCAGCCAGGCGCGGAGGTCGTTGTTGGGCCCGAACCCCCCTTTGTAGAGCACGAACCAGAGCCGGGTGTGGTGCTCCATCGCCTCCTCGACGCGCGGGCCGATGACGCTCAACGGCTCGATGATCGGGTCCCAGCGCAGGGCGTAATCCCAGGGCGCACCCTGACCGGCGCGGGACTGTTCGTACCAACCGGCCTTCGCCAGGTTGTTGAAGAAGACCAGGTCGCCCGGCAGCAGACGCGGGGCGAGATAACGCCAGTCCGCCGTCGGGTCGAAGGGATCCACGACCTCCAGCGTCTTCTCGTAGACGAAGCGGCTGCCGGTGGGCCAGAACGTCACCAGGAGCGCGGCCAGGGCGATGGGGAGGAGCGGTTTCCAGCGGGCGCGGAGACGGTCGAGTCCCCAGGCGAGGAAGAATCCCAGGAAGGGAGCCGCCGGGGTCAGGTGGCGGACGGCGAAGAAGTGGACCGCCTGCGCACCGTAGGCCACGCCGCCGATGGTGATGACGACGGCCAGCGTCGGCAGGAGCAGCGTGGAGAGACGCCGCCGGGGAGTCAGCAGCCCTCCGACCGCCAGCAGAGCCGCCGTCAGCCAGACGGCCACCCAGCCCCGCGCGAAGGCGAACACGAAGCCGTAGACTGTCGGCGGGACGAATTTCCAGGTGCGGGCCAGAAGTTGGGCGGACGGGCCCGCCGGATGGAGGCGGCTCTGGACGGTGGGCGCCGCGTAGGCCAGCCAGGGGAGGAAGAGCAGCAGGGCGACCAGGCCGGCGGTCAGCGTGACCCAGCGGTGACGGCGGGCGAGCAGGGCGAACAGGTAGAGGGCCGCCAGCGGCCAGACGGTGTAGTAGAGCAGGTAGAGCGGGATGACCGTCGCCAGGCCGGCGGCGAGGGCGTCCCGCCCGGTGGGGCGTGGACGGTCGGTCGCCCGCAGCAGGGCCCAGGTCGCCAGCAGCACGCCGACGGGCGTCCAGGCGTACATCCGGTTGACCTGGCCGTAGTAGACCAGGAGCGGGGCGGCAGCGGCGTACAGGGCGGAGAGGAGGGCCACCGGGCGGCTGTGGGCCCACTCCCGCGCGGCGGCGTAGGCGAGGGGGACGGTCAGCGTCCCGGCCAGGACGGCCAGATAGCGCACCGCGTAGTTCGTCTGCCCGGCGAGCGGCAGCCACAGTTTGACCAGGGCGTAGAACAGGGGCGGATGCCACTCCAACATCGCCACGCGGAACAGTTCCGGCCAGGGGAGATGGCCGTGAGCGATCGTCCAGCCCTCGTCCCAGCGCAGGACCGGCTCCGCCAGGCGGTACACCCGCAGGGAGAAAGCGAGCAGGACGAGGAGCAGCAGGGGGAGCGCGTCACTGCGGCGGAGCCAACGGCGGAGACGGGCGGCGGTCACGGGACGGCCTCCTCCGTCAGCAGCCCCATCTGGGCGAGGGCGGCGATGAGGGCCGGAGCGTCTCGCTCGCGCACGAGGGCGGCCTGGGGCCCGACTCGCTCCAGGCGCAGGCGGCGGGCGGACGGGGCGTCCAGGATGACGTCCAATTGCTCCGCCTCGGCGACGCGCAACAGCAGCCCGCGCTCCAGACGCACCACATTGCCCCCGGACTCCCACCCCCTCAGAGCCGCCCGCAGCGGGCCGGGGACGGGGGCGCCGGTGGCGCGGGCGAGGAAGTCCAGGATGCGGGCCACCGCGATGCCCTGCCGACGGGCTCGCGCCAGTGACCCGCCGGTGAAGCGGTAGCGGTACTCCCGCCGGTCGCCGGGCAGCCGGTCGGCGACGCGGGCCAGTTGGAACCGCTCGTACCGCCGCGCGGACGGCACATCCAGGCTGAAGTCGGGGCGCAGGGTGAGCGGCGGGGGCGCGGCCTCCGGCGGC
>JALWUZ010000234.1 GCA_027079895.1 Anaerolineae bacterium | reverse complement strand
CCTTGACCCCGGCCACGATGTCCACCCCCGGCAGCAGAGCGCAGAGATTGGCCAGATAGTAGGTCAGCGGGGCGTAGTAGTTGAAGATGGGGTAGCCGTAGCCGAAGTAGAAATCCGGCGCCCAGCGGGGATAACAACGGCAGCCGCGCACCGTATGTCCCAACTCGGCCGCGCGGTAGACGTGCAACTCGGCGTCGGTGTGGTGCGGCAGCCCGGGGCGGGTGATGAACGGCGCGGCGGCCACCGCCGCCACCGTCAGCGCCACCAGCAACGGGCCGTACCGCCCGACGAACGTTCCGATTCGGGACGCGAACTCGTGGCCCAATCCGACCATTAGAATGAGACCTCGTGGGATGCCAGGCCGTCCCAGACACAGACACAGGGCCCAAAGCGCGGCTTTGGGCCCTGTGTCGCCGCAGATGCTAACGGGCCACGATCTCGGCGATCTGCTCCGGGTGCTCGGCGACCCGCACCCCCACCGCCTCGAAAGCGGCGATCTTCTCCGCGGCGGTGCCGCTCCCGCCCTGGATGATCGCCCCGGCGTGCCCCATCCGCTTGCCGGGCGGGGCCGTCCGTCCGGCGATGAAGGCCACCACCGGCTTGGTCATCTTCTCGGCGATGAACTGCGCCGCCCGCTCCTCGTCGCTGCCGCCGATCTCCCCGATGAGCACCACCTGTTCCGTCGCCGGGTCGTCCTCGAACATCTCCAACACGTCCACGAACGTGGTGCCGATGATCGGGTCGCCGCCGATGCCGACACAAGTCGTCTGGCCCATCCCCCGCGCCGTGAGCGCGTAGACCACCTCGTAAGTCAGCGTGCCGGAACGGGAGACGACCCCCACCGGCCCCGGCATAGCGATATGGCCGGGCATGATGCCCACCTTTGCCTGCCCCGGCGAGAGCAGCCCCGGACAGTTGGGCCCGATGAGCCGCGTCCCCCGCTGGTCGAGATAGGCCCGGACGCGCACCATATCCAGCGTCGGGATGCCCTCGGTGATGCAGACGACGAGCGGCAGCCCGGCGTCCGCCGCTTCCAGAATCGCGTCGGCGGCGAAGCGGGCCGGGACGTAGATGATGGAGGCGTTGGCCCCCGTCTCCTCCACCGCCTCGGCGACGGTGTCGAAGACCGGCACCCGCCCGTCGCAGGCCATCTGGCCGCCCTTCCCCGGCGTCACCCCGGCGACGACCTGAGTGCCGTAAGCCAACATCTGACGACTGTGAAACTCCCCCTCCCGTCCGGTGATGCCCTGCACCAGCAAACGGGTGTTCTTGTCTACCAGAATCGCCATCGCTCTCCTCCTACGCTCCCAACTCACCTCTGGCCGCTGCGACCGCCTTCTGAGCCGCCTCGGCCAGGCTCGCCGCCGCCACCAGGTCGTACCCGGAGGCGGCCAGAATCTCACGCCCTTCCTCCTCGTTGGTGCCCACCAGCCGGGCGACCAGCGGCACTGTCGGCTGGACCTCCTCGAAGGCCGCCAGGATGCCTTTCGCCACCTCGTCACAGCGGGTAATCCCGCCGAAGATGTTGAACAGGACCGCCTTGACGTTCTCGTCGGCCAGGATGAGCCGCAGAGCCGTCGCCACCCGCTCCGCCTTCGCCCCGCCGCCGATGTCGAGGAAGTTGGCCGGCGACCCGCCGAAATGTTTGATGATGTCCATCGTCGCCATCGCCAGCCCGGCCCCGTTGACCATGCAGCCGATCTCCCCGTCCAGTTGGACGTAACTCAGCCCGGCCTCCCGTGCCTCCCGCTCCGTCGGTGTTTCCTCGTCCACGTCCCGCATAGCGGCCAGGTCGCGGTGACGGAACAGTGCGTTGTCGTCCACCACCATCTTGCCGTCCACCGCCAGCAGATTCCCCTCGTCGTCCACAATCAGGGGGTTGATCTCCGCCAGCGAAGCGTCGTAGGCCAGGAACGCTTCGTAGAGCCCCTGGGCCACCTTCCCGAAGGGGCGGAACAACTCCCGCTTCAGCCCGATGCCCTTCGCCAGTGCCAAAGTCTGATAACTGCGCAGCCCCAGGTAGGGGTCAATGGTCACTTTCTTGATGGCGTCGGGGTTGGTGCGGGCCACCTCCTCGATTTCGACGCCCCCCTCGGCGGAGGCCATCATCACCGGACGATGGGCCGCCCGGTCAATGACGATGCCCAGATAGATCTCCTGGGCGATGTGCGCGGCCCGGTCAATCAGCACCTTGCGCACCGGCAGCCCCTTGATCTCCATCCCCAAGATGGCGGCCGCCAGTTGCTCCGCCTCCTCCGGGCTCTGCGCCAGCCTGATTCCCCCGGCCTTCCCCCGGCCGCCGACCAGCACCTGGGACTTGACGACCACCGGGCCGCCCAACTCCTCCGCGATGCGGCGGGCGTCGGCGGCCGTCGTCGCCACCTCCCCGTCGGGAATCGGCACCCCATACGCGGCAAACAGCCGCTTGGATTGGTACTCGTGCAGTTTCACCGTTAGCCTCCCGATTTCAGAATGTCGTCTACAACTCCTCCAACAACCCGGTGCGGGCGTTGAACTCCTCGATCAGCGCGTCAATCTCCGCGATCTGGTCGTGGATGCTCTTCCAGTACCCCCGGTCGTACCACTGGGCCTGAATCTCCTCGTAAGTCTTCCCCTGCTGCTCGACCCAGGTGTAGTACTTCAGATTGTGGATGCGCCGCCGGTCCCAGTACCCCAACTCCTCCACGAACTCCACCGAGCACCCCATCAGGTAACGATGGTAATCGGAGGCGGCGTCCTGGGCGGTGTACTCGCCGTGCTCCTCGTGCAACTCCCGCAGCCGGCTCTGATACAACTCCATCGAGTCGGTGAAAACGGTGAGCACGATGTCGTTCTCCTCCAACTCATACCACTTGGCGAACTTGATGGCCGAAAGGACGTTGGCGATGCTTGAGATGCCCAGCAGGTCCAGTTGGGCGACCAACTCCTCCGGGACCCCCTGCTCGACGAGATAGGCCCGACCGGCCGGCTCGTTGAACAACCGCACCAGGCTCATACAAGCCTCGTCGTCAATCGCCATCACCATATCGGTGTTCTTCAGATTGTGAATCCAGGGGACGTGCTTGTCGCCGATCCCCTCGATGCGGTGCCCGCCGAAGCCGTTGAGCAGCAGCGTCGGGCATTGGAGGGCCTCGCTGGCGGCCACCTTGCTGGTCGGGAAGACCTCTTTCAGGTAGTCGCCGCAGCCGATCGTGCCGGCCGAGCCGGTGGTCAGCACCACCCCCCGGTACTCGTCGTCGGGGCCCATCTCCTGCTGCAAGACCTCCTCCATCGCGTGGCCGGTGACATCGTAGTGCCACAGGTGATTGCCGAACTCGTCGAACTGATTGAAGATCACCACGTCGTCGCGGGTGCGGCGCAACTCCCAGCACTTGTCGAAGATCTCCTTCACGTTCGACTCGCAGCCGGGGGTAGCGATGACCTCACCGGCGATGTTGGCGAGCCACTCGAACCGCTCCCGGCTCATCTCCTCCGGCAGGATGGCGATGGACTCGCAGGCCAGCAGGGCGGCGTCGTAGGCCCCGCCGCGACAGTAGTTGCCGGTCGAGGGCCAGACCGCCTTCTGAGTCGTCGGGTCGAACTGGCCCGTCACCAGGCGCGGCACCAGGCAGCCGAACGTCGCCCCGACCTTGTGCGCCCCGGTGGGGAACCACTTCCCCACCAGCGCGATGATGCGGGCCGGGACGCCGGTCAGCGACGAGGGCAATTCCAGGTAGTTGACGCCCCCAAACCCCCCGCCGAAAGGCACCGGCTCGTTCTTCCAGGTGATGCGGAACAGGTTGAGCGAATCCACATCCCACAGCCCGACGTGTTTCAGCCGGGCCTTGATGCCGTCGGGAATCAGCGACGGATCCTTCATCTGGGCGAAGGTCGGGATGATGATGTTCCGCTCCTGCGCCCTGGCGATCGTGCGTTCCAACTGCTCCTCGTGAATGGTCAAGTCTATCATCACATTCTCCTCGTGTATTTTGTTTTTGTTGATGGTGTACCCGCCCGCCCGCCGACTCGTGACCGGCGGGAGGTGCTACAACGGCAACGTGTCCAGCGACCGGAGCCGCTCCTGAGCCGCCTGGGCGACGGGGTACAGCCCGGCTTCCTGCGCCGTCCGCTCGGCCTCCCGCAGCCGTTCCACCCCCTCGTCGAAGCGGCCCGCCTCCACCAGCGTTTCGCCGTACTCCAACAGCGTGCGGGCCGCCCCCACCGCATCGTGCAACTCGCGGGCCAGGGTCAGCGAGCGTTCCAGCGCGGCGCGGGCCTCCTCCAGGAGACCCCGCAGGCGGGCGAGCATCCCCCGCACTCGGTGGACGGCGACCAGTATCCCCTGTTGCTCCTTCGCCAGGGCGACCGGCTCGGCGGCGTTCAGCCAACGCTCCGCCTGCTCCAAGTCCCCCAGGTGAACCCACCCCTCCGCCAGCCGGACCCGCAACTCGGCGGTGAAAAGTTGCGCCGAACCGGTGAGCGACTTCTCCTCGGCCTGCGCCCAGGCCGTGACCGCCTTCCGCCAATCGCCGCGCCCCCCGGCCGCGGCTCCGGCCTCGATGTTCAGGGCGACCTCGTGGTACGGATGGTAGTGCTGCGCCAGCAGCCGCATCCCCTCGCTCAAGACCTGCTCCGCCCGCTCCCAATCGCCGACGTGATTGTAAATCCCCGCCAGCGTCGAGGCCAGAATCACCTGCTCGCTGATGACGCCGGAACGCCGCGCCAACGCCAGCCCCGCCTCCCCCACCTCGATGGCCGTCTGCACCGCGCCGGCCTCCTGGGCGAAGCAGGCCTGATTGTTCAGCGCGATGACGCGGTGCTGCACCGGAGCGTTGGCCAATTCCGCGTATCGGATGACCTTCTGGCCGTACTCCAGGGCCTGCTGCAAGTCCCCCCTGCTGTAGTGGTAGATGGAGAGCAACCGGTAGCATTTCCACAACCCGTACAGGTCGTTCGTCTCCTGGGCCAGTTCCAGGGCCTGGCGGAAGAACTCATCGGCCTCCTGGTGACGCCCCAGAGTGCGGTAGAGATGGCCCAGGTTGGCGGAGCCGACGATGAACTGATGGCGGGCGTCGGGCCGGTCGCGGACGTAGTCCAGGCCGCGCTTGGTGTACCCCAACGCCGCCTCCAGGTCATGCACCTCGAGCCGATTGGCGATCTCGAAACAGGCCTCCGCCGCGTGGATGTGGTCGTCCACCTGCTCGTACAGGGCCAACGCCTGCTGGAAATACTCCTGCGCCCGCTCGTACCGGGCGGTGTAGTGCAACCCGTACCCCAACTGCATCAACACGTGGGCCGCGCGGGCCGGCTCCTGTTCCCGGCCCAGCAACTCCAACGCCCGCTCGTAGTAGCGCACCGCCTCGGAGACGGCGTGTATGCGGTTGGCGCGGTCGGCGGCCAGCAACAGGTAATGCAACTCCATCTCCCCCTTGCCGGCCCGCCCGTAGTGATACGCCAGGAGCGAGTAGTACGGGCCCAAATTGCCCGCATACCGCCGCTCGTACCAGCGGGCGACGGCGGCGTGCAACTTGCGCCGCTGGGCGAACGCCAGCCCCTGGTAGACCACCTCGTGGGTAATGCTGTGCTTGAAAACGTACTCCGGCTGCGGTTCAGGCCGCTCCAACACCGTCAGCCCTAACTGCTCCGCCGTCCTCAAGTGGTCGAGCAGCACCTCGTCCTCGACTTCCACCGGATAGACCCCGGCCAGCACGTCGTAGGGGAACTGGCGCCCAATCACGCTGGCGACTTTGAGCGTCAGCCGGTCGTCTTCGGACAACTGGTCCACCCGTGCCTGCACGACCCCCTCGACGGTGTCGGGGAAGCCGATGACGGCCGCCGCCCGCCGGTCGAACACGATTTGGGGCGCTTTGTCGTCCCCCTCGACCCAGACGCAGCCCACATCCTGGAACATGCGGATGATCTCCTCGGTGAAGAACGGGTGGCCGTGCGCCCGCTCGAACACCATCCGCGCCAGGTCGTCGGGCACGGCGGCGACCCCCAGCATGTTGCCCACCAGACGGCGGCTGGCCGGGGCGTCCAATTCCGTCAAGGTGATGGCGGTGTGATTCGGCAGGCCGGTCAGAGCCCGCCAGGGCTCCGGGAGCGGTTCGGGCAGCGGGCGATGGGTAAACAGGAAGAGCACCGCCCCGTCGAGTTGCTCTCCGGTGAGGAAGGCCATCAGTTGCAGCGAAGGGTCATCGGCCCAATGCACGTCCTCGACCAGCACCAGCAGCGGCCCCGTCCGCACCGCGGCCCGGAGCAACGCCTGGATGGTGGCGAAGAGGTTGTCCCGCCGGGCCTCGCCGGTCAGCCCATCGGTCAGGGCGTTGTCCTCGCTCCCGAACCCCAGCACCTCGGCCAGGAGCGGCAGCCGCTGAGCCCAAAATCCCGGTTCCCCGTCCGGCGGCGGGGGCAATTTCTCCAACGCCCGTGCCAGGTCGTCCAGCGAGAGGGCGTCGCCGGAGGCCGTCTCCTCGTCCCCGGCCGTGTCCTCGTCGCCCAACACCAGGTGCGCCGCCGCCATGACGACCCGCCGCCAGGGGAGGTAGGGGGTCTCCTGGGTGAAGGGGAGGCACTCGCCGCCCACCACCGTCCCGCCGCGCTCCGTCCATCGTCGGAGCAGGACGGCGGCCAGGTGGGACTTGCCGATCCCGGCCTCCCCGCCGACGGTCAACACCTGCGGACGCCCCTCCCAGGCC
>JALWUZ010000233.1 GCA_027079895.1 Anaerolineae bacterium | reverse complement strand
CGCGGAGGGGGGGCAGGGGACGCACACCGCCATCACCCAAATGGCCGCCGCCGCGCTGGGACTGCCCGTCGAGCGCGTCACCTTGATACCCTCCGACACCGCCACCAGCCCCGGCAGTTCCGGCTCCGTCTCGGCCTCTCGAATGACCTTTATGGCCGGGAACGCCGTCCGTGGAGCGGCCCGGCGGGCTCTGGAAGCGTGGCGGGCCGAGGAACGTCCCGCCGTCGCCGAATACACCTACCTGGCCCCCAAGACCACCCCCTTCGACCCGGAGACCGGCTACGGCACGCCCAACTTCGCCTACGGCTACGTCGCCCAGGCCGTCGAGGTGCAGGTGGACCCGGAGACCGGCGAACTGCGCGTGCGGCGCGTCGTCTGCGCCGACGATGTGGGGCAGGCCATCAACCCCCGCCTGTTGGAAGGACAGATCGAGGGCGGCGTCGTCCAGGCCCTCGGCTGGGCCACCAGCGAGCACTTCATCGTGCGGGAGGGGCGGGTGCTGACCCCCGACCTGAGCACCTACCTCATCCCCACCGTCGAGGACGTGCCGGAGGCCGTCGAGACCATCTTGGTGGAAAACCCCGACCCGCGCGGCCCCTGGGGTGCTCGCGGGATGGGGGAAATGCCGTTCATCCCCTTCGCCCCGGCCTTGACCGCCGCCGTCCACGACGCCGTCGGCGTCTGGTTCGACCGTCTGCCGCTGACGCCGGAGGTGATTGCGGCCGCGCTCGGCGCGGAAGCGGACGGTGGTGAGTCATGACCCAGAAGGCGGGACTCCGGCCCTACCTGGGGGTGAGCGTCGGGGTGCTGACGGTCTCGACGGCGGCGATCCTCATCCGCTGGGCGCAGCGGGGCGCACCCTCTCTGACCATAGCGGCCTGGCGGCTGACGCTGGCGACGTTGTTCCTGTCGCCGGTCGTCTGGTACGCCCGGCGGGAGGAGTTGCGCACGCTGACGCGCCGGGAGTGGGCCAGTTTGTTCGTCTCCGGCCTGTTCCTGGCGGTCCATTTCGCCACCTGGATCACCTCGTTGGCCTACACCTCGGTAGCGGCCTCGGTGGTGCTGGTCTCCACCAGCCCGCTCTTCGTCGGGCTGGCCTCGGTGCTGGTGCTGCGGGAGCGAATGACGCGGGAGATGGCCGTCGCCATCGTCATCGCCATCGTCGGGAGCGTCGTCATCAGCGCGGGGGACGCCAACGCTGCCGGACGGCACCAGGTGTGGGGCGATTTTCTGGCGCTGCTGGGAGCGGTGGCCGCTGCCGGCTACTTCCTCATCGGCCGCCGCCTGCGGAAGCGGTTGTCGCTGCTGGCCTACGTGTTCCCGGTCTACGGGACGGCGGCGGTGGCGTTGATGGCGGTGCTACTGGCCTCCGGGCTGCCGCGCCTGCCCCGCTCCACGCAGACCTGGCTCTGGCTGGTGCTGATGGCCCTGGGGCCGCAAATCCTGGGGCACTCATCGCTGAACTGGGCTCTGCGGTACCTTTCGGCGACGTATGTCACCGTCGCCACGCTGGGGGAGCCGGTCGGCTCGACGCTGCTGGCCTGGTGGCTGCTGGACGAGCGTCCCTCGATCTGGGCGGTGGTCGGCGGGGCGTTGATTCTGGCCGGAGTGGTGCTGGCCTCCTATGCCGAGAGTGCCGCGCTGCCCGATCTGGCTGATTAGGGGACTATGAGCGAGTACCGTTTCGAGGAAGTGGAGCACACCGCCGACGTCGCCATCCGCGTGCGCGGGCGCGACCTGGCGGAGTTGTTGGCGAACGCGGCCTACGGCATGGCCTGTCAGTTGGCCGACCCGGAGACCATCGCGCTGACGGTGGAGCGGCGCATCGTGCTGGACGCCTACGACGCCGAAACGCTGCTGGTCGCCTGGCTGGGGGAATTGCTCTACCTGGGGGAGCGGGACGGGTGC
>JALWUZ010000232.1 GCA_027079895.1 Anaerolineae bacterium | reverse complement strand
CCCGTAGGACTGTCCCCTCATGCCCACCGACCGCCGCCTCCCTTCGATAGACATCCTCCGCACCCTCGCCATCGTCTCGATGGTGCAGATCCACTTCATCGGGTACCTCTCCGGCTACCGCCCCTGGCCGCGCTGGCTGCCCTACGCCCTCTGCGGAGTGCCCGGCGTCCTGGCCGCGCCGCTCTTCTCTTTCCTCCTGGGAGTGAGTCTCGTCATCTCCCTCGAACGGCAGCGCAGCCGGGGCCGGACGGAGCGAGCCATCGCCGCCCGCACCCTCAAACGGGCCGCGCTCATCTTCTTTGGCGGCTTCCTGTACCAGTTCGCCATCTGGGGGCGGGAGAGCATCTTCGATTGGGACATCCTGACCCTCCTGGGCGCGTCCCTCGTGCTGCTCGTCCTGCTCCGGCGGACGAGCCCCATAACCCTGTGGTCGCTGGGCCTCCTGGTCATCGTCGTCTCCCCCTGGCTCCGCCGGTGGAGCGATTACGCTGACGACTGGGTCTACTACCTGGGGCGGATGGAGTACGAGCCCGACCGCACTCTGACCGCCGCCGTCACGGGATTCTTCGTCAACGGCTACTTCCCCATCTTCCCCTGGCTGGCCTTCCCGCTGACCGGCTTCGCCTTCGGCAAGTGGCTGATGAGAGGCGGCCGCCTGCGCGACGTCCTCGTCGCCGGGCTGCTGCTCATTCTCATCGGATTCGCCGGATGGAAACTCAGCCACCATTTTCCCTGGGATAGTCCCTGGCGCGGCTACTTCTCCTGGTTCAGTTTCTACCCCCTCTCGACCACCGAGTTGCTCGCCTCGCTGGGCTTCGTCCTGGCCGCCTTCGCCCTCCTGCGGCTGACCGTTGACCGATGGGCATCCTGGCCCCTCGCGCCGCTCTTCCTGCGCTACAGCAGTACCTCCCTGGCGATCT
The DNA here is from genome assembly GCA_027079895.1 of Anaerolineae bacterium. Taxonomy (GTDB): domain Bacteria; phylum Chloroflexota; class Anaerolineae; order B4-G1; family B4-G1; genus JALWUZ01. The sequence continues at coordinate 991 of JALWUZ010000232.1, read as the reverse complement.
ACGTCTTCCACCACATCGTCCACGTCTGGCCGCTGCGGTTGGCGGGAGAGATCTCCTATGGCGACCAGTGGTACTACTACGGGGACGTGGTCGCGCCGGAATGGGCGTTGCTCCTGGCGGGGCTGTGCCTCGTCGCCTGCTACCCGACGATGGGGCTCTGGATTCGCCTGCGGCAGACCCTGAAAGAGGAGATGATTATGGACACCTACCGCACCTTCATCGCCATCCCCTTGCCGGCGGACGTCCTGGCCCAACTGTCCGCCATCCAGGCCGACCTATCCCGCCGCGTCACCGACGGCAGCGTGCGCTGGGTGCGGCCGGAGGGGATTCATCTGACGCTCAAGTTCCTGGGGGATACCCCGGTCGCCAAACTGCCGGCCATCGAGGAGGCCCTGACCGTCGTCGCGCGGCACGCCCCGCCCTGCCCCTTCATCGTCGAGGGGCTGGGCTGCTTCCCCAACACCCGCCGCCCGCGCGTCGTCTGGGTCGGCGTGCGGGAGGAGACGGGCCGCCTGGCCGCCCTGCGGGACGCCATCGAGGAGGCGATGGCCGCTTTCGGCTACGAGCGGGAGAGGCGCAAGTTCTCCCCCCACCTGACGCTGGGCCGGGTGCGCCGCAAGGTCTCGCGCGACGACGTCGCTCAGGTGGGCGCGGTCGTCGCCGGGACGGAGGTCGGGCGTCTGGGGGAGGTCGCCGCCGCCCGGTTCGCCTTCATCCGCAGCATCCTCAAGCCGACCGGCGCGGAGTACGTCACCCTGCGGGAGTTCGCCCTGGCGCGTCGTGGGGCGTAGGGGCTGGCCTTGCGCCAGCCCCAGGTTGCACCAGCCCTGGTTTTGCGCCACCGTCGGGGCAACCGCGAGGATTGCCCTGACCGCGCGTCGTTACTTGCCATCTCATCCGGTCGGGGGTAGAATTTCGTCGCTTGCTCGCGTATCTCTCATCCACAAAGGCACAAAGGAGGTCGTCCTATGCCCGTCAAACTTCCCTGGCT
>JALWUZ010000231.1 GCA_027079895.1 Anaerolineae bacterium | reverse complement strand
GAGATGTCGGCAATCTCGGCCAAGATACCGGCCGTGATGACCGGGCCAAGTCCTGGGACGGTGATGAGGGGGTTGGGGAGCGGGGCAATGGTTCGGGAGATCTGCTTGTCGAGCCGCTTCATGAGGCGGCTGATGAAACGGATGTGATCCCGAAGCGTGGCGAGGGAGAAAGTGACCATCTCGTCCAGTTGAGGGTCAATGGGGTAGGAGGAATCCAGGGCTTGTTGGACGGCTCGTGCGGTGGCGTCAGGGTCGTGGAAGCGGCCTCGTCCGGTGCGGGCGATGAAGTCGGCGAGTTGCTGCTGGGAGAGAGCGCGCAGTTCGGCAGCCGTGAGTTGAGTGAGGAGGGCGATGCTGGTGGCACCGAAGAGGTCGGAGAAGGGCTTGACCCGTTTCCAGTCGCTGTATTTGAGGAAGGCGAAGGACTGGAAACGCATCTTCTCGCGCGCGAGGGCGCGGGATAGGCGATAGCGATAGCGGGTAAGCCGGCGGAGGCCCTGCCAGAAGTCGTCGGGGACGTAGGAGAGAGGGAGTTCGCCGAAGCGCAACCGGGCGGCGATGTCGTAGGCATCAAGGTCGTCGTTCTTACGTCCACGCAGGTCAATGCTGTCCTTGAACTTGGCGACGAGTTTGGGGTTGAAGCAGACCAACTTGGGGGCAAAGGGTTGCAGGAGGGGATTGGAGGCCAAGAAGCGATAGAAAGGCAGCCAGAGCAAACCGGTTGCCTCCCAGGCGATTTCGAGGTTGGTGTATCCCAAATCAGTTGCGGTTTGAGCGATCGTCGCCGCAGCCGACCGAGCACCGGGCAGGTTGTTGGTCACGCTGAAACGTTTCAGCACCTCCTGGCCGCTGGCCTTGTCGACGCCCCGCAGGACGATGTCCTTCAGGTGGATGTCGGCCCCGATACAGAGAGTTGAGTTGTTCATTCAGAATCTCCTTTGGGTGATGTCATCCAGGGAGGAGGAGGTGGGTATCCCAGGGGACCGAGTAGAGCAACAACCTCGTGCTATGAGAACTCTGGCAGCCGCCCTGAGCTGCACGGGAACAGCATGCGAGTTGGAAGTACCACTCGGCGTGGGCAACAGTCTGTGCTTTAGAAGTCACCTTCCGGTGCAACAAGGAGGCCCAGAACTGCCCACCTATCCCTACTGGATGCAGGGGTAGTATCCCTGAGATGCCCCACCATGTCAAACGGAGATTATTATACGAGGAGGCGGGCAATGAATGTGGCAAACCAGGCAGCACCACGCAGTATGACCTGGGAGGAGATGCTTACCCTGACCCTGTGGGTAGCGGATAAAATCGAACAATCGCTGGCCGGAAGGATCAAACTGGAACCGGCCCCGGAGACTATCAGTCTCATCAAAGAGCGTTTCGACCTCATCTGCCAGCACACCAACATCCACCTGCCGGAGCCGTACCAATCCCAATTGTACGAAAACGTCCTCCACGAATTGGTCGGCTTCGGCCCCATCGAGCCGCTGCTCCAAGACGACACCGTCACCGAGATAATGGTCAACGGCCCCCACCAAGTCTACGTCGAGCGGAGCGGCAAACTGACCAAGACCGACGTCAAATTCCTCAATGACGACCACGTCATCAAGATCATCCACAAAATCATCACCCCGTTGGGCCGCACCGTCAACCGGGCCCATCCGCTGGTAGACGCCCGGCTGCCCGACGGCTCGCGGGTCAACGCCGTCATCCCCCCCTGCGCCATTGACGGGCCCTCCATCACCATCCGCAAGTTCAGCAAAGACCGCCTGACGGTGGACGACCTGATTCGTTTCGGCACCCTCACGCCGGAGATGGCCCAGTTCCTGGAAGCCTGCGTCGTCTCGCGGCTCAACATCATCATCGCCGGCGGCACCGGCTCCGGCAAGACGACCCTCCTCAACGTCCTCTCCGGCTTCATCCCGCCCGACGAGCGTATCGTCACCATCGAGGACGCGGCGGAACTGCAACTGCACCAGGATCACGTCGTCCGGTTGGAGACCGCCGCGCCGGAGCCGGACGGCACCGGCAGAGTCACCATCCGCGACCTGGTGATCAACTCCCTCCGTATGCGCCCGGAGCGGATCATCGTCGGGGAGTGCCGCGGCGGGGAGGCGTTGGATATGCTCCAGGCGATGAACACCGGCCACGACGGCAGCCTGACTACCATCCACGCCAACACCCCCCGCGACACCATCTCCCGCCTGGAAACGCTGGTGTTGATGGCCGGGATGGACTTGCCGCTCTCCGTCGTGCGACGGCAGATCGTCTCGGCGATTGACCTGATCGTCCAGCAGGCCCGGCTGCGCGACGGCTCCCGCAAGATCACCCACATCACCGAGGTGCAGGGGCTGGAGGGGGACACCGTTGTCATGCAGCACATCTTCGTGTTCGAGGAGGAGGGGGAACAGGACGGGAAGGTCATCGGGCGGCTGAAGCCGGTCGGCATCCGGCCCAAGTTCACCACCCGCCTGGAGACTCACGGCTTCCGCCTGCCGGCCTCGATGTTTATGGACCAGGACAAGGCCCCGGCAGCCCTGGGCGGACGGCGCGGGCGGCGGGGGCGGTGACGACAATCGAGGGCAGCGCGACGCGCCTTCTCATAGAATAAGGGGAGATATGACCCGACGACACTCACTCTTACTCGCCATCGCCGCCGGATTGTTGAGCCTGCTCGGCCTGCTGGCTCTGACGGCCAATGGCGGCGGGCCGGCGCGGGCCGACGAGCCCCGCGCCCTCCTGTCCGATTCCGCCGCCCCGCCCACCGCCACCGTCAAACTGGTCTTCGTCCACCACTCCTGCGGCGATAACTGGCTGAGCACCGGCAACGGCGGCCTCGGCGACGCCCTGGGAGCCAACAACTACTTCGTCAGCGATACCTACTACGGCTGGGGCCCGGACGGAATCGGCAGCAGCACCGACATCGGCCATTGGTGGCTCTGGTTTCGCGGGCCGCACAGCCCCACCTACACCCAGGCGTTGTACGAGACTACCAATCAGCACGCCACCTACACCCGCCCGATGAGCGACCCCGGCGGCGAGAATCAGATCATCATGTTCAAGTCCTGCTTCCCCAACTCCCACCTGGGCGGCAACCCCGACGACCCGCCGACGACCGGCGACAATCCGCTGCGCGGCCAGTCCTCCAGTTCCGCCTACCACACCGTCGCCAACGCGAAGGGAATCTACAACGACCTCCTGGTCTACTTCGCCGCCCACCGGGATAAACTGTTCATCGTCGTCACCGCCCCGCCGCTGATGGAAAGCGACACCGACGCGAGTCACGCCGCCAACGCCCGCGCTTTCAACGACTGGCTGGTGAACGACTGGCTGACCGGCTACCCCTACTCCAACGTGGCGGTCTTCGATTTCTACAACGTCCTGACCTCCAACGGCGGCTCGACCCGCACCAATGACCCTTACACAAACGACGCCGGCCAGGCCGACGGCAATCACCATCGCTGGCTGACCACTACCAATGCCGTGCAGCACATCCACACCGTAGCCCACAACTACTCCGCCTACGCCGACGGGGACAGCCATCCCACCGCGGCCGGGAATCAGAAGGCGACCGCCGAGTTCGTCCCTTTGCTCAACGTCTTCTACAACCGCTGGCGGAGCGGCGCGGCGGCCTGTACCCCGCTCACCGGCCTCAGCCTCACCGGGCCGACGACCGGCTACACGGGCACCCGCTACACCTTCACCGCCCACCCCGCGCCCGTCACCGCCTCGCTCCCCATCACCGCCACCTGGACTCCCTCGCCCACCGCCGGGGGCGTGCTGACCGCTTCCTACACCTGGGCGACGACCGGCGTCAAGACCATCACCATCGCGGCGGAGAACTGCGGTGGGCACACCTTCGCCGCCACCCATACCATCGCCATCGCCGCTCGTGGGCAGACGGTGCGGTATCCCGTCTACCTGCCGGTGGTGCTGCGGGCCTACAATCCTCGGCCGCCGGCCTGCCCCCGTCCCCTGACCGGTGTCGCCATTGACGGGCCGGTCAGCGGCACGTTGACCCTCTACACCTTCACGGCCTCCATCACGCCGACCGACGCCACGCCGCCCATCACCTACACCTGGTCGCCGACGCCCGCCAGTGGACAGGGCACCGCCACCGCCTCCTACCGCTGGGCGACGACCGGCACTCACACCGTCAGCGTGACCGCCGTCAACTGCGGCGGTACGGCCAGCGACACCCACGCCGTCACCGTCACCGGCAGCGCGACCGGCAGCCTCGTCATGCCCGCCGACCTGACCTACCTGGGCGCGTTCCGGTTGCCCGGCGGCGAGGACCGCCCGCAGACCTTCGCCTACGGCGGCAACGCGATGACCTTCAACCCCGACGGCGACCCCGGCAACAGCGACGCCTTCCCCGGCTCGCTCTTCATCACTGGCCACGACCGCATCGCCTACGGCGAGTTGCCCGATGGCGACCAGATCGCCGAGGTGAGCATCCCCACCCCCACCGTCGCCGTCAGCCCCAGCGGTTTGCTCCAGGCGAGTTTCATCCAGCCGTTCCACGACGTGCTGACCGGCTACTTCACGAGTTTGGAGGAGATCCCCCGCATCGGCATGCAGTACCTGGATCACCCCGACACCGGCCCGTTGATTCACCTTTGCTGGGGGCAGCACCTCCAAGACCCGGCCCCTTCCCACGCCTGGTTCAGCCCCACGCTGGCCTCGTCCGTCGTGCATGGAGTGTGGTACATCGGCAACCAGAGCCCCTACAGCGTCAACGGCTACCTGTTCGACATCCCCACGACCTGGGCCGACGCCTACGCGCAAGGCCGCTACCTGGCGACGGGTCGCTTCCGGGACGGGGGGATGGGCGGGATGGGGCCCGCGCTCTTCGCCTACCGCCCCTGGCTGACGGGAGGCCGCCCGCCCGTCTCCGGCACCCGCCTCTCGGAGACGGTGCTGCTGCTCTACGAGAAATCCACCAACACCGAGACGATCACCCACTGCCTGAATGGCTATCAGCACCCCGACGAGTGGGAAGGAGGTGCGTGGCTCACCACCCCGTCCGGCAAGGAGGCGGTGCTCTTCGCGGGCACCAAAGGCACCGGCGCGAAGTACTGGTACGGCTACATCAACAACGACGGCACCGACCAGCCCTGCGTTGATGAGGAGATGAACGACGACTTCCCCACCTGCCGCCTGGCCGACGGCTCGGTCTGTCCGGCGGAGGATATGACCGGGTGCTGCGACCCGGCGGTGGAGGGGGACTGTGTCAGCAATCGGGGCTGGTGGTCCAGCCGTTTCGACGCCCAGTTCATCCTCTACGACCCGGCGGACCTGGCGCGGGTGGCCTCCGGCGAGATGGAGCCCTGGGAGCCGCAGCCCTACGCCACCGTGGACATAGACGAGCACCTCTACTTGAACGCGCCGGAGGATGACCGCATCGAGGTAGGGTGGGGGGATCAGCGGCGGTCGCGGGTCGGCGCGGCGGCCTACGACCGGGAGCACGGCTATCTGTACGTCCTGGAACTGTACGCCGACGGGGCCAAGCCGGTCGTCCACGTCTGGAAGGTGGACTGACCGACTTGCTCTAACGGTCACTCTGTGCTAAATTACCCCCATCTCAATCACAGGAGGCGCAGAGATGGAAAGCGAGTCAGTTCTGGTGATGGAGGAGCCGCTTCGGGAGTTCTGCGTGCAGGTGTTCGAGAAGATGGACATCCCGGAGGATGAGGCTCGCATCACTACCGATGTCCTGGTGACGGCCGACCTGCGCGGCATTGACAGTCACGGCGTGGCCCGGCTGCGTCGTTACGTCAACGGCCTGCGCAGCGGGATGATGGTCGCCCACCCCGACGTGCAGGTCGTCGTCGAGACGCCCGTCACGGCGACCATTGACGCCGGGGGCGGGCTGGGACAGCCGGTCTCCCATCGGGCGATGGAGATGGCGATTCAGAAGGCGTTGGACTACGGGGCGGGGTTCGTCACCGTGCGCAACTCCAATCACTACGGCATCGCCGGCTACTACGCGATGATGGCGTTGGAGCACGATTGCATCGGGATTTCGATGACCAACGCCGCCGTACTGGTGGTGCCGACTTTCGGACGGGACGCCATGCTGGGCACCAATCCCATCGCGGTGGCGGCTCCGGCAGGGGACGAGCCCCCCTTCGTCCTCGATATGGCGACCAGCACCGTCCCGCGCGGCAAACTGGAAGTCTACCACCGCCTGGAGAAGCCGCTCCCCATCGGCTGGGCGACCGACGAGACCGGTATGCCGACGACCGACGCCGGGCGGGTGTTGGAGAATCTCAAGACGCGGGCCGGCGGGGGGCTGCTCCCGCTCGGCGGCGCGGGGGAACTCCTGCGCGGCTACAAGGGGTACGGGCTGGCGGTGTGGGTGGACATCTTCAGCGCACTGCTCTCCGGCGCGGCCTACGCCAACCTGGTCTATCCCAAAGACGAGGCGGGCAACCCGCTCCCCTCGGCCATCGGCCACTTCTTCGGCGCGTGGCGCGTGGACGCCTTCCGTCCGGTGGGCGAGTTCAAGGCGGCGATGGACGATCTACAACGGCGGCTGAAGAACGCACCCAAAGCGGAGGGGGCGGAGCGCATCTACATTCACGGGGAAAAGGAGTTCGAGGAAGCGGCCCGCCGGACGAAAGAGGGCATTCCCCTCAACCCGAAGGTGGCGGCGGATTTGCAGGCCATCGGGGAGGAGTTGGGGGTGGATTGGATCGTGTAGCGGAGCGGGGGCGCACACGCG
>JALWUZ010000230.1 GCA_027079895.1 Anaerolineae bacterium | reverse complement strand
CACCGGTGGTATAATATCCGCCGGTTTGGGCGGTTAGCTCAGTTGGCCAGAGCGCCACGTTGACATCGTGGAGGTCACAAGTTCAAGTCTTGTACCGCCCACTACTGCCCGGCGACGGCAGAGACCACAAGGCTTAGCCTTCCTCTCTCCGCGCCGGTTTTTTGTTCCCCGACCGGCGCGGGTTGTGCTGCTGGCAAACTACTGTATAATGCCGTGTTAAGAATCCTGTCACCTTGAGGGAGGGAGCATGCGGCGCCGCTTCTTGATTCTCGTGATTGACGACCACCCCGATGTGCTCGCCATGTTACGGGCCATCCTGACCGCCGAGGGGTACGACGTGCTGGTAGCCAGGGACGCCCTGTCAGGTCTACGCGCCGCCTATCAGAACCACCCCGACGCCATCCTCCTGGACATTATGATGCCTCAAATGGACGGCTTCGAGGCCTGCCGCCGCCTGCGCGATATGACCGACGTCCCCATCATCTTCGTTACCGCCAAAGGGACGATCGAGGATGTGGTGAAAGGGCTCTCACTGGGAGCGGACGACTACATCATCAAGCCTTTCGACCGGGCCGAGTTACTCAGCCGCCTCCACGCCTCCCTGCGCCGGGCCCACAGCAGCGATGATAGCGACGGCGGCCTCCTCTTCCCCAACGAGTCGGTCATCCTGGACTGCGACCGACACGAGTTGGTCATCGAAGACCGCACCGTCTACCTGACCCCCAAAGAGTTCGAGGTGCTGCGCCTGCTGATTCGGCACGCCGGCAAAGTGCTCAGTCCCGACGCCCTCTTGACCAGGGTGTGGGGCCCGGAGTGGATCGGAGAGCCCGACCTGGTCAAACAGTACATCTACCGGCTGCGGCGCAAGATCGAGCCGGACCCCAAATCCCCCCGTTACCTGCACACCGTCCGCGGAGCGGGCTACTACTTCGACGCCGGGGGCATCATCTGACCTCTGCCCCTCCTCCGCCCGAAGGTTAATATTTTTTGACCTTTCCTTCACCAAAATCCGACGCGGGTCTGTTATAATCGAAGCATCCGTGAGCAAAGTCAAGCGCAGGATGAGGTGGAGGATATGAGCACCAAACGAAGGAAGAAGAAAACGGCCCATAGTCAGAAAGTCCTCATCATTGACGACGACCCCGGTATGCTCACCCTCTTGCAACTGGGCCTGGAGCGCGACGGGTTCATCGTGACGACGGCGGAGAGCGGGAAAGAGGGGTTGCGCCGCGCCTACGACACCCATCCCGACATCATCCTGCTGGACGTGATGATGCCGGGGATGGACGGCTGGCAGGTCTGCCAACGGCTGAGGAGCATGTGCGACACCCCCATCATCATGCTCACCGCCAAGTCGGAACAAGAAGACGTGCTCAAGGGGCTCTCCCTGGGGGCCGACGATTACCTGACCAAGCCGTGCAGTTTCGAGGAACTCAAGGCCCGCATTCGGAGCACGATGCGCCGAGCCGCGAACCGCGACTATGACCGTTGGCGGGCTGTCTACGACGACGGGACGCTCCGCGTTGACCTGCGCAACGGGCGAGTCACCCGGCGCGGCCAGGACATTCGCCTGACCCCCACCGAATCGCGGCTGCTTTCCTACCTGGTCAGCCAGAAGGGGCGCATCGTCCCGCACGAGGAACTGCTGACCAACGTCTGGGGGCCGGAGTACGCCGAGGAGAACGGCTACTTGAGCGTTTACATCCGTTACCTGCGGCGCAAGATCGAGGACGACCCCAACTCACCGCGCTACATCCGCACCCGCTGGCGGATGGGATACTACTTCGCCGGCAACGGATTCCTCCACTCCGAACAATAGCCTCTCCCCCCAATTCACGGTTCAGACGAAACCAGCCCATAGCGAACGCTATGGGCTGGTGCGGTGTTCGGACTGACGGGCGAGTCCCTACTTGAGAACGCCCACCTCCCGCCCGGCCCGCTCGAACACGTCCAGCGCAAAGGCGATGTCCTCCTCGGTGTGGGCCGCCGTGACGTTCGCCCGCAGCCGCGCCAGCCCGGCCGGTACCGCCGGCGAGACGACCGGCAGGACGAAGATGTCCTCCTCCTGACACCGCTTCGCCATCTGGTAGGCCCGCTCGTCCTCGCCGCAGATGATGGGCACGATGGGGGTCTCGCTGTCGAGAGTGTCGAAGCCGCGCTCCTTGAGGCCGCCGAGGAACAGTTCCACATTGCGTTGCAACAACTTCACCCGTTCCGTCTCCTCCTCGATCACCTCGAAAGAGGCTTTGGCGGCGGCCGCCTGAGCCGGCGGCAGGGCCGCCGAGAAGACAAACGCCCGCGCCACGTGCTTCAAGTAGGTAATGACATCCTGCTTCCCGGCCACGTACCCGCCGACGCTGGGGATAGTCTTGGAGAGCGTGCCCATGTGCAGGTCAATCGCCCCGTGCAGGCCGAAGTGCTCCTCGATGCCGTGACCGGTCTCGCCCAGCACGCCGACACTGTGCGCCTCGTCCACCATCAGCATAGCGTCATACTCGCGGCACAACCGGCTGACCTCCGGCAGATTGATGATGTCCCCGTCCATGCTGAAGACCGCGTCCACGACGACCAGCCGCCCGACGTCGGGGTCGGCCTGCTGCAACCGGCGTTCCAGGCCGTCCATATCGTTGTGACGGAAGCGGACGAACTTGGCCTGGCTCAGCAGGCAGCCGTCAACGATGCTGGCGTGATTGAACTTGTCGCAGATGACCACGTCGTTCCGCCCCACCAGCGCGGAGACCGTCGCCAGGTTGGTGACGTATCCGCTGGAATAGACGATCGCGTCGTCGGTGCCCTTGAAGCGGGCGATAGTCTGCTCCAACTCGTTGTGCAGCGGCAGGGTCCCGGCCAGGATGCGCACCCCGTGCGTGCCGGTGCCGTATCGTTCCAGGGCCTCTTTGGCCGCCGCGCCGATTTTGGGATGGCCCAGCAACCCCAGGTAACTGTAGGAAGCGAAGTTGAGCATGCGCCGCCCGTTCGTCACGACCCAGGCCCCCTCCATCTCCTCCAATGGCTGCAAGTAGAAGTACAGCCCGGCCTCCCGTATCCCGGCGATGCGCTCGTTCATCTCATCAATACGCTTTTGAATTGGATTCATTTCTATAACCTCCGGTGGATTTCGTGAATTATAACACTCTGGCCGCCGTTTGGAAGCGCACCGTCGGCTACCGCTTCCAGGCAGCCTGTGGTAAAATAGACCTACGGGCAGCCGCCCCCTCTCGCAGACCCGGAACCTGCGGGAGGTCAATTCTCTCGCGGAGGGGAAGACATGCAGATCCAGGTCAACGACACTACCCTGGAACTCGTCCAGGGGGACATCACCGAGATGGAGACCGACGCCATCGTCAACGCGGCCAACGAGCAGTTGGCGCACGGCGGCGGCGTGGCCGGCGTCATCTCCCGCCGTGGCGGGCCGGTCATCCAGCAGGAGAGCACCGCCTGGGTACGCCAGCACGGACGAGTCCCCACCGGCTCGGCGGCCATCACCTCCGGCGGCAACCTCAAGGCCCGTTACGTCATCCACGCCGTCGGCCCCGTCTACGACGGCACCCCCCGCTCGGCGGAACTGCTGGCCGCGGCGGTGCAATCCGCCCTCCGCCTGGCCGATGAGCACGGCCTGAAGAGCATCGCCCTGCCGGCCATCAGCACCGGCATCTTCGGCTACCCGATGGAGGAAGCGGCGGCGGTCATGCTCCGCGCCGCCATCGAGTATCTGGAAGGGGAGACCGGCCTGAAGCGGGTCGTCTTCTGCCTCTACGGGCGGCGGGCTTTCGAGGTCTTCGTCACCGAGTTGGAAGCCCTGCGGCTGTGACTAGGCCCCGCCGCTGCGCACCCGTTCGGCGGCCTCGAACCCGGCCCGCAGGGCCTTCAGGTTCATCTCCGCGGTGCCGCGCGGCGCCCGCGCCCGCACCGCCTCCTCCATCGCCTCCCGCGAGACTATCCCGGTCAGCCCCACCAGCACCCCCAGGCCGACCACGTTGGCGGTGATCTCCCGCCCCGTCACCTGCTTCGCCAGACTGGTCAACGGGACGCGCACCGCCATCGTCGTCGGGGCGCGGCTCACGTGGTCGGAGTCCAGAATCAGCAGCCCGGAACGGCTCCGTTCCCCCCCGTACCGGTCGCACGCCTCCTGGCTCATGCACAGGGTGATGTCCGCCTGGAGCACCTTCGGGTAGTAGATCTCCCCGTCGGAGATGACTACCTCCGACCGGCTGGCGCCGCCCCGCGCCTCCGGGCCGTAGGACTGCGTCTGGGTGACGTTCTTGCCGTCCCGGATGGCAGCCTCGGCCAGCAGAATGCCGGCCAGAATCGCGCCCTGCCCGCCGGTCCCGGCCAGTCTGACCTGATACTGCGCCGCCATCATCCCACCTCCTCCTGAGCCCGCTCGATGATCTGGTCGTACAACTTGGTGTACTCGATCATATCCTGCCGGTCGGTCAGCACCCCCCGCACGATTTTCCCCTTCAGGTCATTCGCGCTCATCTTCTCCGCCTGGCGGACGGTGACGCTCTGCTCCTTGAGACGGCGCATCATATCCGGCGCCCGTCCCCAGCGATTTATGCGCCCCAAAGTGGTGTGGCAGTAACTGACCGCCTCGACGAGGGCGAAGCCGTCCTTCTGGATCGCCTGGGCGATGAACTTCTCCAACTCGATGACGTGGTAAACGGTGCTGCGGGCGACGTAGGAGGCCCCCGCCGTCACCGCCAGTTCGGCGATGGGGAAGGGGTGCTCGATGTGGCCGTAGGGCGCGGTCGCCGCCCGCGCACCGAGCGGCGTCGTGGGGGAGTACTGCCCGCCGGTCATCCCGTAAGTGGCGTTGTTGACCACGATGGCGGTCAGGCCGATGTTCCGCCGCGCGGCGTGAATGAAATGATTGCCGCCGATTGCCAGCGCGTCCCCGTCCCCCATCACCACGATGATCTTCATATCCGGGCGCACCATCTTCAATCCGGTGGCGAAGGCCAGCGCCCGCCCGTGCGTCGTGTGCATGGTGTTGAAATCCACGTAGACCGGCATACGCCCCGTGCAGCCGATGCCGGAAATCATCGCCACGTCGTTCTTGTCCAGTTGCAGCGCGTCCACCGCCCGGATGATCGCCCCCAGGACGATGCCGATGCCGCACCCCGCGCACCAGACGTTGGGGAACTTCTTGCTGTGGCGCAGATACCGCTCGTGAACCCGTGATTCCCGTTGCTGCTTCATCGTGACCACTCCTTGATGGCGTCCAAAATATCGTCCGGGCTGAGGATGCTCCCGTCGGCCCGATTGACCCGGCGCACCTTGTGGCGGCCTACCACCCGCTCCACCTCCAGGGCCAACTGTCCCCGGTTCAACTCCGGGACGATGACCCGATGCAAGCGGTCGGCGGCCCGCTCCACCACCTCCTCCGGGAACGGCCAGATGGTGCTCAGTTTGATGAGGCCGACCTTGTGCCCGTGCTGTCGCGCCTGCTCGACGGCCTGACGGGCTGCGCGGGCCGTCACTCCGTAGGCGATGACCAGCGTGTCGGCGTCCTGTACCTCATCCTCCTCGTAAATCATGATGTCGGAGATGCTGCTTTCGATCTTGCGGAAGACCCGCTCCAACCAGGGCCGCACCTCGTCCAGCCGATTGGTGGGATAGCCGCGCTCGTCGTGGTGCAGGCCGGTGATGTGATACCGGTATCCCTCCCCGAACGGCACCAGCGGCGGCACGTCCAGCGGGAAGTTCTCGTAGGGCTTGTACCACTCCGGCGGGACCGTCGTCCCGGCCCGCTCCACCAGTTCGATGGTGTCGGGGTCCGGCAGAACGATCCGCTCCCGCATGTGGCCGATGACCTCGTCCATCAGCAGGATGACGGGGGTGCGGTACCGTTCGGCGAAGTTGAACGCCCTCACCGTCAGGTCGAAAGTCTCCCGCACCGACGAGGGGGAAAGTGCAATGATGGGGTGGTCGCCGTGCGTCCCCCAGCGGGCCTGCATCACGTCCCCCTGGGAAGGGCTGGTAGGCCGTCCGGTGGAAGGCCCCAGCCGCTGCACGTCCACGATGACGCAGGGGATCTCGGCCATCGCTGCGTAGCCGATGTTCTCCTGCATCAGGCTGAAACCGGGGCCGGAGGTGGCGGTCATTGCCTTCGCCCCGCCCACCGACGCCCCGATGACCGCCGCGATGGAGCCGATCTCATCCTCCATCTGGATGAATTTCCCGCCCACCTGGGGGAGGCGGCGGGAGAGCACCTCGGCGATCTCCGTCGCCGGGGTGATGGGGTAGCCGGCGAAGAAGCGGCAGCCGGCGGCGATCGCTCCCTCGGCGCAGGCCTCGTCCCCCTGCATCAACACCCCGTTGGTCTCGTCCGACGGGTTGGCATTCGTCGTCATTGCTCGTCCTCCTCTATGTTCGTCACGAAGATGGCGAAATCGGGGCAGTGGAGTTCGCACCAGCGGCAGCCGGTACACTTCTCCGGGTGGGCCACGATGACCCGGCCGTCGTCCCCCAGCGCCAGTACCTGGGTAGGGCAGAACTCGATACACAGGTTGCATCCTTTGCACCAGTTGGGGAAGACGGTCACACGGCCACGCGGCATCCGGCGGCCCGATCTCTTCTTTCGCGGTGTCTTTTCGACAGTAGTCTCTTCCGTCATTTTGCGCCTTGACCTCTCACTTAGTTTGGCGGCATTATCCCACAAAACGCGCCAACGCACAACGCAGCCCGCAATGCCGTAAGGGCGAATAACCATTCGCCCACCCC
>JALWUZ010000229.1 GCA_027079895.1 Anaerolineae bacterium | reverse complement strand
GGGCCGGTGTCTCCGTCGCCGTGCTGTTCACCGATAGCGTCCCGTCCTGGCTGCCGGCGCCGAGCGAGTTGCCGTCCTGGTCGGACAGGAGGACGGCGGTAAAGGCGATGTCCGATGTGCCGACCCCTTTCCCCTGGAAGGTGATTTCCGCCAGCGTGCCGCTCCCGGTGACGGGGGCATGCGGCGGCATTTGCGAGATGGCGAAGTCAATCTTCCCGGCGGTGTTGTCCGCCGCGTTCTGGGCCACGAAGTCCGCCGCGAGGAACGTCCCGGCGGCGATCTGCACCCCGGCGGCCTGGTCGTCAGTGTCCACCACCTCTAGCAAGGTCGGGTCGAAGGTCAGATGTACCTCCGCGCCGTACAGATCGCTCACGTTATCCAGGCGGATGCTCACCTTGATGGTATGCCCCAGGTCTACGCTCCCGTTGGCGGGGGAAAGCGACACCGTCGCGCCCTGGGCCAGTCCGTACTGGATGGGGGCGAGCAGAATCGCCAGCAACAGCGTCAGGGCGATGAGGCTGCGGGCCGGTAGCGGGAGAATTTTCGTCATGTTTGACCTCCTTTTCAAGACTGATGGGATTTGAGGGAACTCCAAACCACCGCGATCACTCCGGCGGCGACGGCGACGGCAATCAGGCCGATCAGCGCCCAGACCATCGGCGTGGGCCCCATCCGCCGCACGGTGACGATGCCGGATTCGGTCTCCACGTCAATGGGGACGCCTTGCTTGTCGGCCAGGATGACGCTGCGGACGACCAACTGGGTTTTCCCGGTGGAGAGAGCGCGGACGGAGAGCCGCGCCAGCACCCCGTCGCCGCTGACCGCCTTGTCCGCCGGCATGCAGGCGATGGCGTAGTCCACCGTTCCGGCGGACATGTCCACCGTGTTCTGGGCGACGAAGTCCGGGGAGAGGAAGTCGCCGTGGGCGATCTGCACTCCGTCCGCGCCGGGGTCGGCGTCCAGCACCTCCAGGATCACCGGGTCGAAGGTCAGATGCACCTCCGCGCCGGCCATCGCGGTGACGTTGGAGACGTGGATGGCGACGGTGCCCTCATCGCCCGGAGACAGTTCCAACACGGCGGGGTCGAGCCACAGGCGCGGCCCCTGGGCGGCGGCGCGGGGGAGGACGGTGAGCACCAGCCCCAGCACCAGCAGGGGGAGCAAGAAACGACGTTGAATCAGGGACAGTTGCTGCATAGGCCAAAGTTCCCGGCTGCTTGGGTCAGGTCGAGGATGTTGACCCGACAATCTCCGTTGATGTCGCCCGGCAAGGCGGTGCCGGGCACGTGACCGTCACAAGGGGCGTCAACCGCCTGGTCGTACTCGGCGATGATGAGCACGATGTCGGCGATGTTGATGCACCCGTCGTGGTTGACGTCGCCACCTTCCAGTTTGCGCCAGCCGATGTCCACGGCGTCGGTGGCGGCGCACTGGCGGTAGCACTCGGCCAGATAGCCGGGGTAATCCAGCCTCGCGTGAACCCATCCCGTCGAGCAGCCCGGCGGCGGGGATGCGGAGGGGGAATCACCCAGCGGCGGTATCTCCCACGTTCCCAGATAAAAGCCCCCGCTCGCGCCGGTGTCGGTCTGCCCCCGCGCGACCGGAGTACTGCTTCCGGCGCGGTAGAGCGACGCGCTGACATGCGTCCCGGCGTAACTGCGCCAGCCGTCCCTGGTGACGTTGCCGGTCAGCGTCGGCGGGATGACGAGTTGCGCGTCGGAGACCTGCGCCAGGGGAATGACGTCGCCGGCGCAGTCTTCCAGGCGGACGGAGGCCCGGTCGAAGGCGACAAGGTAGCCGCCGGGAGCGGAGGTAGCCACCCGGAGGCGGAGGCGGGCGATCTCACCGTGGCCGGAGAAGCCGCCTGTGTCCGGGTCGCGCTGGGCGACGAAGTGGAGCACGCCGTCGGCCGCCTCGTTCCA
>JALWUZ010000228.1 GCA_027079895.1 Anaerolineae bacterium | reverse complement strand
GAACGTCGGCAGCCTGCCCACCCCGGCGGAATCGAACCGCTTTTTCATCACCCTCTCCGCCCCCGCCACCGTCGAGCCCGGCTGCCGCTTCGACTACCGCCTGGAAGTGGTCAACCACACCGGCGGCCCGGCCCAGGAGGTGCAGATCGCCTTCCGCGTCCCCGTGAGCCTGACCATCATCGCTGCCTCCGACGACGGCCTCGTGGACGGCAACCTCGTGCTCTGGACGGCGGCCGAGATGGGCGCCGACGAGACCCGCGCCCTCAGCGTCACCGTCGAGTCCCCCCGTACCTACGTCACCCTCCTCGCCCAGGACTACGCCGTCCGCGCCGCCGACTACCCGCCGGAACCCGGCCCGGCGGTGCGTACCCGCGTCACCGGCGGCATCCTCCCCATCGCCGCCGCCCGCTCCCGCGCCCTGATGGGGGAGATCGTCACCGTCGAGGGGGTCGCCACGATGTACACCGGCGGCTACTACGCCGGCACCAACAACGCCAAGTTCTACCTCCAGGACGAGAGCGGCGGCATCCAGATTCAGTGCTTCGACGAGAACGGCGCGATCCCCGCCGTCCAAATCGGCGACCGGGTGCGCGTCACCGGCGAGGTCGGCGCGTACCGCAACGCCATGCAGATCGTCCCCCAGGAAAACCCGACCGACATCGTCATCCTGGGCCACGACGACCCGCCCGCCCCCCAGGAAGTCACCGTCGCCCAGGCCGCCGGCGACCCGGCGGTCTCCGGCCGCCTCATCGCCGTCACCGGCCAGGCCATCCGCATCGAGGAGTTCACCTACAGTTACGAAATTGACCTCGCCGACGACACGGGGCACGTCCTCCTCGTCTACGTGGACAAACTGACCGGCATGGATCTGGACATCGAGAAGATGGAGGTCGGCCACCGTTACACCATCGCCGGCATCAGCGAGATGTACAACGACACCTTCCAACTCAAACCCCGCCTCTCCGCCGACATCGCCGAAATCTACCCCCCCGTGCTGGCGGTGACGGCGGACGCCCCCCACAACGTCCTCCCCGGCGAGACCCTGGCCTACACCTTCACCGTCTTCAACCACACTGGAGACGACTTCCACAACGTCGTCCTGACCGCCACACTGCCGGCCGGGCCCGCTGCTCTGGTGGACATCGGCGACAGCGGCTTGTTGGACTCCGGCGTCCTCCGGTGGACGCTCCCCGCGCTGCCCGCCGGCCAGAACGCGACGTTCCACTTCACCGCCGCCGCCACCGGCGACGCGGGACGCATCTCCGTCGCCCGGTACGCCGCCTGGGCGGACGAGTGGCCGCTCCACGAGACCGGCCTGCCGCTCCTCACCTTCATCGGCGACAGCGTCCCCATCTACGCCATCCAGGGGCCGGGCTTCACCTCCCCCTACAAACTGGACTTCGTGGACACCGCCGGGCTCGTCACCGGCCTCTTCCCCGGCCTGGGCGGCTTCTGGATTCAGAGCCTCACCCCCGACGACGACCCCGCCACCTCCGAGGGGCTCTTCGTCTACGTCGGCGACCTGGACATCCCGCCGGTGACGGTGGGGGACGTGGTGCGGGTTCACGGGCGCGTGCGCGAGCGGTCGAACCAGACCGAACTCCACCTCACCGCGCGGGACGACATCACCATCACCGCCCCCGCTGCCGACGCCGATGAGCCGCTGCCGACCCCCGTCGAACTCCGCCCCCCGACGGCGACCGACGCCGCCCCGGCCTACTACGAGCCGCTGGAGGGCATGCTGGTCGGCGTCACCGAACCGGCCCTCGCCGTCGCCCCCACCTCCAAGTACGGCGAATACGTCCTCGTGCGGGCGGATACCGGCGTCGAGCGCGTCATGCACGGCCAGGAGACTGGCCTCTTCATCATAGTGGACGACGGCGCACTCGTCCGCCACGACGACAGCACCACCCTCCCCTACAC
>JALWUZ010000227.1 GCA_027079895.1 Anaerolineae bacterium | reverse complement strand
CAACCCTTCCAGGATGTGGGCGCGGTGGCGGGCCTTGTCCAACTCGTACTGCGTGCGCCGGGTGATGACCACCATCCGGTGCTCGATGTGCAGCCGCAACGCCCGCTTGAGCGTCAGCAGGCGCGGCGCCCCGTCCACCAGGGCCAACATCTGCGCCCCGAAGGTGGACTGAAGCGGGGTGTACTTGAACAGCCTGTTGAGCGTCTTGCGCGGTTGCGCCCCGCGCTTCAGTTCGATGACGATGCTCATCCCCCGCCGGTCGGACTCGTCCCGCAGGTCGGAGATGGAGTCCAGCCGCCCGGAGCGCACCAGGGCGGCGATGCGCTCCAGCAGGGCGGACTTGTTGGTCTGGTACGGCAACTCGGTGACGACGATGCGGTACCGCCCGCCGCGCATTTCCTCGATGTCGGTCACAGCCCGCACCGTCAGCCGTCCGCGCCCGGTGGCGTACAGGCGGGTGATCTCCTCTTGCCCGACGATCATCCCGCCGGTGGGGAAGTCCGGCCCTTTGACGAACCTCGTCAGTTCCTCGACTGACACCTCCTCCAACTCGTCCCAGCGCTCGATCAAGTAGATCAGCGCGTCGCACACCTCCCCCAGATTGTGCGGGGGGACGTTGGTCGCCATCCCGACGGCGATGCCGGAGGAGCCGTTGACCAGCAAGTTGGGCAAACGGGCCGGCAGCACCGCCGGCTCCTGCAACGTCCCGTCGAAATTGTCCACCCAGTCAACGGTATCCTTCTCGATGTCGAGCAGCAGTTCGACGGCGATGTGGTTCAGGCGGGCCTCGGTGTACCGCATAGCCGCCGGTCGGTCGCCGTCCACAGAGCCGAAGTTCCCCTGTCCGTCCACCAGCGGGTAGCGGAGGGAGAAACCCTGGGCCATACGGGCCATCGCCTCGTAGACCGCCGCGTCGCCGTGAGGGTGATACTTCCCCAGCACCTCGCCGACGATACGGGCCGATTTTTTGTAAGGAGCGTCGGGCCGCAGCCCCATCGCGTGCATCGCGTAGAGAATCCGCCGCTGCACCGGCTTGAGCCCGTCCCGGGCGTCCGGCAGGGCGCGGGCGACGATGACGCTCATCGCGTAATCGAGATACGCGCTCCGCATCTCCTGTTCGATGTCCACTGCCTGCACAGTGCCGATGTCGTCCAAAGCACCTCCCCTCACTCTTCAGACAAGGAGTCGAAATCCAGTTGTACCGCCCCGCTCCACAGGTCAATCTCTCCCCGCCGGAAGGAAATGCCGACGAGATAATCGCGTGCCTTTCTCGCCACGGCCGGAGTCACTTTAGAGAACGCAAACACCCCGCGCCGTGACTCGATTTGGAGTCCCTTCCGGCTCAGTTGAGCCAGAACCCGTTTCACGTAGGCCCGGACGGCCTTGCGGAAACCGGCCGTCGCCTGATGGTCGCGCCACAGATCCCACACCTCTACCGTCGCCCGCAAGATCTCGTCCATTGACACCTCGAACTCGGCCCGGTCCAAGCGGCTGCCGATGAGAGAGGCCAACGCGCTCCGTACCCGCTCCTCCAAAACCCGCCGCTCGTACTCATCGAGCGGGCCGACGCTGGGGTCCCACGGAATCAAGTACAGCACCCGCGCTTCCTCTCCTCCGTCCAGCCGCATAACCCTGACCCCGTCCGCTGGCGGCGAGCGCAGAGTCTCAACCGGCAAGTCCGCTGCCGGAACAGGCCGCAGGTAGACGCCGTCCTCCCGAATGTGAACGCCGATGACCCCATTGGGGATAGTCTCTATCTCGGCCTCGCCCAGGCGTGCGCTTACCTGCTCCAACGTCGCCCGCAGAGCCTCCTCCTGTCCCCCGCCGACGGCGTAGAGCAGAACAGAGCGGTGGGCAGTCGGCTCCGGCAGCCCCAGGTAATCGGCGATGAACGGGCCCGTCAGCGAGAGCAGGGCTGCCGGAGC
>JALWUZ010000226.1 GCA_027079895.1 Anaerolineae bacterium | reverse complement strand
CGAAATCGGCACCAGTCAGGAGGAGATGGTCGCCGATTTGATCG
This sequence comes from Anaerolineae bacterium, assembly GCA_027079895.1. Classification (GTDB taxonomy): domain Bacteria; phylum Chloroflexota; class Anaerolineae; order B4-G1; family B4-G1; genus JALWUZ01. Next base: position 6,727 of record JALWUZ010000226.1, on the reverse strand, counting down.
AAGAGGGAGCGTTCACCAAGCCGCTGATCGCTTACATCGGCGGGAAGGCGGCCAAGAGCGGCACCCGCTTCTCCCACGCCGGAGCCATCGTTGAGGGCGGACGCGGCACCTACGAGGGCAAAGTGGAGCGTCTGCGGGCGGTCGGCGCGACGGTCGTCGAGCAATTTATGGACCTGCCCCGCGCCACCAAAGAGGTGCTGGCGCGGATTGGGGCGTGAGTGAACTGCTGGCCTCCAACAAAAGGACGCAACCGATGGCAAGTGCAAAGACGGCAATTTTCATCCAAAAGTCGCTGCTTGGGAAAGTGGACGACTTAGCGCGCGAGATGAAGGTGTCACGGAGCCGGGTATTCGCGATAGCGGTCGAAGAGTACCTTCAACGCCATCAGAACCGGCGTCTGCTGGCGGAACTCAATCGAGCCTACGAAGACGAGCCAACGCCGGAGGAACAGGAGTACCTGGAACGGATGCGTCATCAGCGCATCAGCAGAGAAGGATAGTGAGTGTGAGGTAAGCATGGTTTCCCTCTCGGTCTCACACGACCGCCACGACGAATCACTGGAGGCCAAAGCCCGCTGGTTCCAATCCCTCTCCATCGAGGAGCGGATGGAACTACTATGTGAGTTCACCGACTTGATGCTCGCGCTCAACCCCGACATAGCGAGGCGCAAAGATGCTCAACCAGTTGAGGGACGTGTTCTCGTCCTTACAGCGGAATAATGCACATCCCTTGGAGTCACAGCGAGGAGAATCATGACCGAGCAAACCTGGTCCCAACCGATTACCAAAGTCGAACCAAACAAGGTGGCCGTGCGCGGCTACCGCATTGACGAACTGATGGGCCGCGTGCCCTTTGCCCACGTCGTCTACCTGGTGTTGAAGGGCGAGTTGCCCACCCCGTCCCAGGGGCGGGTGATGGACGCTATTCTCGTCTCCAGCGTGGATCACGGGGCGACGCCCCCGTCGGTGCTGGCGGCGCGAACGGTCGCCTCCGGCGGCGCACCGCTGACCACCGGCATCGCGGCCGGGGTAATGACCATCAACAAACATCACGGCGGAGCCGTCGAGGGCTGCATGCGGGTGCTCAAAGAGGCCGTCGCCCGGAAGCACGCGAGCGGAGAAGACGCCCTCACCGTCGCCCGCGAGTTAGTCGCCGAGTACCGGGCGCAGAAGAAACGCATCCCCGGCTACGGCCACCGCATCCACAAAAACGACCCCCGCACTGCCAGATTGTTCGCCATCTGCGAGGAGGAGGGGGTGGCCGGCGAGTACATCGAAATGGGGCAGGCCATCCGCCAGGCGATGAAAGAGTCGCTGGGCAAGGACTTGCCGATGAACGTGGACGGAGCCATCGCCGCCGTGCTGTGCGAGTTGGACTTCCCCCCGGAGATGGGCAACGGCATCTTCGCCATCGCCCGCACCGTAGGGCTCACCGCCCACGTCTTCGACGAAATCACCAATCAACGGCCTATGCGCCGCATCTCCCCGACGGCCCAGGAGTACAGCGGCCCGGAGGAGCGGGAGTTGCCCGACCGGAGGTAAAATGAGAGAGAGGCTCTTGCAACTGATCCCTGAGTTCGACCTGATCGCGGACGACGACCTGCGGGAGAAGACCATCCAGACCTGGTTGGAGGCGATGGAGGAGAGCGGCTGGACGCCGGATGCGCTGGCCCGAATGCCCTTCACGCTGTTGATTGACCCCTGCCCCGCCTCCTACATCGAGCACATCCGCGCGGTGACGCTGACCGCGCTCCGGGCCGCCGCGGTCTTCGCGGAAATCTACGGCGAGCGGCTGCCGGTCAACACCGACTACCTCATCTCCGGCGGCCTGCTGCACGACATCGGCAAGTTGTTGGAGTACGAAAACCGCGCCGACGGCGTCACCGTGCAGACCTACGCCGGGAAGTTGCTGCGTCACCCGTTCACCGGGATGGAACTGGCCGCCCGCAACGGCCTGCCGGTCGAGGTGCAGCACATCATCGCCGCCCACGCCGGAGAGGGCGACAAAGTCATCCGCACCACCGAGGCGACCCTGATCAATCACGCCGACTTCATGAACTTCCATTCGCTCAAGCGGCTGGGGCAGGACAAGCACCTCGCTGCTAGAATGAGTGTCGGAGAATAGCCTCGCGTGACGGGCCAAGCCAATCAGGAGAAGATTGATGGGACAGACGATCATTCAGAAAATCTTTCAGGCCCACAGCCCCGCCGGAACCGACGTCTCGCCGGGGAGCATCATCTGGCTCGACCTGGACGTGCGCACCGCCCGCGACTTCGCCGGCGCCAACGTCGTCCAGAACTACCGCACTCACTACGGCGACGCGCCGGTGGCCGACAAGGACAAGACTTTCTTCACCTTCGACCTGGTGGTCCCGGCCAAGAACATCCCCTACGCCAACAATCAGCAGATCTGCCGCATCTGGGCGCGGGAGCAGGGGGTCAAAGTGTACGACGTGGACGCCGGAATCGGCTCCCACGTCGCCATTGAGGAGGGACTGGCCTACCCCGGCTCGACCTTCGTCGGCACCGACAGCCACCTCAACATCCTGGGAGCCGTCGGGGCCTTCGGGCAGGGGATGGGGGACAAGGACATCGCCTTCACCTTCAAGACCGGCAAGACCTGGTTCGAGGTGCCGCCGACGATGAGGGTGATCGTCAAGGGAAAAATCGAGTACCCCTGCACCGCCCGCGACCTGACGCTGGCGGTGCTGCGGCAACTGGGCTCCAAAGGGGCTCTAGGGCGGGCGATCGAGTTCTACGGCCCGGCGGTGGAGGAGTTGGACTTGGCCGGACGGATTACCCTCGCCAGCCAGGTGACGGAGATGGGCGGCATCATCGGCTTCATCCCCCCGTCGGAGGAAATAGTGGCCTACGCCCGGCAGCGCACCGGTCGAGACGACTTAGAACCGGTCTACGCCGACCCGGACGCCGAGTACATCGAGACGGTCGAGGTGGACATCACCGGCTTGGAGCCGCTCATCGCCTGCCCGCCCAGCCCGGCCAACGTCATGCCGGTGCGTGAGGTCGCCGGTCGGCGGGTGGACTCCGTCTTCTTCGGCTCATGCACCAACGGGCGGTTCGAGGACTTCGCCGCCGTTGCCGAGGTCGTCAAAGGGAAGCACGTCGCCTCCGGCGTGATGGCCTCCGTCGTCCCGGCCACCCGTACCGTCTTCGAGCAGATGCTCCGCTCCGGTGTGCTGGAGACCCTGTTCGAGGCCGGGTTCATCATCAGCAACCCCGGCTGCGGCGGCTGTGCTTCGGGCCACATCGGGATGACCGGCAAGGGGCAGGTGCAGATCAGCACCAGCAACCGCAACTTCCCCGGCAAACAGGGGGCGGGCGAAACCTATCTGGCGAGCCCGGTCACGGCGGCTTGGTGCGCCCTGACGGGAGAGATCTCCGCGCCCGTGTAGGGGTAGACCCACGTGTCTACCCCCGCCCCACCAAACACACACGACAGGCGCGGTAGGGGTAGACCCACGTGTCCGCCCCCGCCCCGCCAAACGCGCAGGGGCACACACATGGGTGTGCCCCTACAGGGGGTGACGATGCGATACGACCCTCAAAAACACCATCGCCGCTCCATCCGCCTGAAAGGGTACGACTACTCACAACCCGGGGCCTACTTCGTCACCATCTGCACCCAGAACCGAGAATACCTGTTCGGCGAAATCCTGAACGGTGAAATGCGGCTGAACGACGCGGGTCGTATGGTGGAACGCTGGTGGCTGAAACTGAGCACCAAGTTCCCCTGTGTCCGCCCTGATACCTATGTGGTCATGCCCAACCACTTCCACGGCATCGTAATCATCATGGATGAGAACAGAGAAGCACCTTCGGACACCTCCTTACCGCGCATCATCCAGTGGTTCAAGACGATGACGACCAACGAATACATTCGGGGCGTGAAAACACTGGGATGGCCCCCATTCCATCGCCGGGTCTGGCAACGCAACTACTACGAGCACATCGTCCGTGACGCAAGCGTTCTGGAGGCCATCAGAACCTACATCAACGACAACCCCGCCCACTGGGAACTAGACCGCTACAACAAACGCGCTACCGGAACTGACCCCGCGTCCGTCGCCATTTGGAACCTGCTACAAGAGACAACCGCATGAGGGAGGCTCAATGACCACCAAACCCACCACCATCACCGGCCGCCTCTGGGTCCTGACCGACCCCGACGGCCACCTGTACGACGACATTGACACCGATATGATCTTCCACAACCGCTACCTGCACATCACCGACATCTCCCAGATGGGCCAGTACGCCCTGGACAACCTGGCCGGCTGGGAGGACTTCGCCCAAAAGGCCCGCCCCGGCGACATCATCATGGCCGGCCGGAACTTCGGCGCGGGCTCGTCCCGTCAGCAGGCGGTGGACTGCTTCCGCGCCCTCGGCATCGCGGCCATCGTCGCCGCGAGTTTCGGCGCCATCTACAAGCGGAACGCCATCAACAGCGGCCTGCCCATCGTCACCATGCCCGGCCTCACCGCCCTCGCCGACCGCTTCCACTCCGGCGACGAGGTGACGATTGACTTCGCCACCGGTCTCATCACCCTGGGGGATGCGACCTTCCAGGCTCAGCCTTTCTCCCAGGTACAGATGGACATTTACCAGGCCGGCGACCTGTTCGCTTACGGCCAAACCCTAGAGGAGGTGTGAGGTGAACGTTTTGAATCGTGTCTTCATAGTGCTCTTGCTGCTGGCCGCGATGGTGGTCTGCTCCATCGCCCTGGTGACGCCGGGCCCGGTGCTCAACACCATCGCGCAACAGGCCCAAGCGGCCTCCAACACCATCGCCACCATGCCTACCTACCTACAGCTCGGTCTGGGCATCGTCGCTGCGCTGGTGCTGGACCTCCTGTTCCTGCTCCTCCTCGTGCTGGAACTGCGCCGACCGGCCCGGAAATCCATCCGCGTCGAGAAGGTCGAGGGGGGCGAGGTGATGGTGGAAGTCAAATCCATCGCCGACCGCCTGCGTTACGAGGTTGACCAACTGCCCAGCGTCCTGCGCGTCCGCCCGCACGTCTCCGGCAAGAAGCGCGGCGTCTTGGTCGAACTGGACGTCGAAGTCGCCGCCGACGGCACCGTCCCGGAGATGGCCGGCGAGATCATCGAGACCGCCAAACAGGTCATTGAGGAGGGGATGGGGCTCAAAGTGACCCGCACCCCGAAAGTCAACCTGCGAGTGGCTAACCGCCCCAAGGTCCGCCGCAAGCAGCCGCCCGTCACCGAGCCGGAGCAACCGGAACCGCAGGAGGTGGAAGAACCAACGGAGGCCCACCGGCTGCCCAGCGAGGTTGATGAGTCAGAGTAACAGCCGCTCCCTGGGGTTGACGGCGCAGTTGGAAAGCCTCCTCTTCGTCGCCGACGGGCCGGTCAGTGTCGGGCGGCTGGCGGAGGCGTTGGAGACCACCGTCGGTCAGGTGGAAAAGGCCCTCACCGCGTTGGAGGCGTCCTACGTTGACCGGGGGCTGCGCCTCCAACGGGTCGGCAACCGGGTCCAACTGGTCACCGCCCCGGAGACCGCCGCCCGCGTCGAACGCTTCCTGGGCTTAGAGGCTCGCACCCGCCTTTCGCCGGCCGCGCTGGAGACGCTGGCGATCATCGCCTATCGGCAGCCAATCACCCGCCCGGAGATCGAGGCCATTCGGGGGGTCAACTCCGACAGCGTCCTGCGCACCCTGTTGAGCGTCGGACTGGTGGAGGAGACGGGACGCGCCCAGACCGCCGGGCGGCCTATCCTCTACGGCACCACCTTCGAGTTCCTTCAGCACTTCGGCCTGCGCAGCCTGGACGAACTGCCGCCGCTTGAGGACGACCACTGACCAACGGCCTGGGGGGAGAGATGCCGAAACATCGGACAGCACCGCGCACGGGAATCTGGGTGGCACTGCTGGCGGCCCTGTTGACGCTGCTGGCCGTGCTGACGCGGCTCCCGCGCGGCCCCCTCCCCGCCGCCGCCCAGGACTTCCGCACCTTGCAACTGTGGCCCGACCGACTACTCGGCGTCGCCTCCGGGCGGCTGACCGGCTCGGCCGTCGTCACCGGCACTGATGTCCTCCCCGTCGGCGTCTGCTACGGCACGGAAGGAGCGGTCGTGCGCGGGCGTACCTACCTCCACTTCCCGCTGGGCGTCTTCCCGCCGGGGACGGAGATCCGCCGGGCCACACTGCACCTCTACGTGGACGGTCGCTCCGGGCCGGGGACGGCGCGGCTGGGCGTCTACCGCGTGCTCGACGGGTGGGATGGCAAATCGCCGGGCCGCGACCCCGACACCTGGCCGGCCCTGCTCGACTCCCCCATCGTGGTCACGCGCCTGAACGCCGGCCCTGCGCCGTCGCCGACCGCCACCGCCACCCCGTTCACCGCCACACTCACGCCCACTCCCACCCTGACGCCGACCGCGACCCCCACCTCGACGGCCACCATCACCCCGACGCCGACCGCTACCCCGACTCCCCCGCCGCCGTCGGAAGTCGCCCTCGAAAAGATGGCCGGGCAGTGGCTTACCTGGGACGTGACGGTGCTGCTGCGGGCCTGGGTCGCCGGTGAGACGGATAACAACGGGTTGGCGATCGCCTCCGCGCCGCGACCGGACGCCTCCCCTGAGACGGCCGGCGACCTGCTGGCGGCCCAGCGGCTCATCGTCAGCCCGGACGACGACACCCGGCCCTACCTGATCGTCGAGTTCGACGTGTACCCTCCCACTCCCACCC
>JALWUZ010000225.1 GCA_027079895.1 Anaerolineae bacterium | reverse complement strand
AGGACATCGCGCGTCTGCTCCGTCACCTCGCTTTCCAGGCCGCCCATCACTCCGGCGACCGCCACCGGGCCGCCGCCGTCGGTGATGAGCAACATCTCCTCGTCGAAAGTGCGCCATTCCCCGTCGGGCGTCCTCATCCGCTCGCCGGGGCGGGCCCGGCGGACGATGATGGACGGGACGTTTTCGCCGGGGCGCGGGCGCAGGAGGTGGTAGTCGAAAGCGTGCAACGGCTGCCCCAGTTCCAACATCACGTAGTTAGTGATGTCCACGATGTTGTTGATGGGGCGCATGCCGGCCCGCCGGAGGCGCACCTGCATCCAGTAGGGGGACGGGCCGATTATCACCCCCTGGATGAAGGCCGCCGAATAGCGCGGGCACAGATCCGGGTCGGCGATCTCCAGGTGGACGAACTCCGGCGCGGCGGTCAACTCCATCCCCTCCCGGTTGAGCACCTCCAGCACGTCCCGCTTGAGCGGCACATCCTGCAAAGCCGCCACCTCGCGGGCGATGCCGAAGACCGATTGGAGATGGCCGAGCGGCCCCTTGATGTCGAACTCCAACACCGCGTCGCCCAGATAATCCACCAGCGGGGTGCCGACCGGCGCGTTGGCGGGCAGGTAGATGATGTCCACGTGCTCCTCGGAAATCCCCAACTCCTTCTCGGAGCAGACCATCGCCCTCGAGGGGACGCCGCGAATCTTGCTTCTCTTCAATTTCTTGACCTGCCAGCCCTCCGAATGGCCATCGTAGAGGCGGCTGCCTTCCAGGGCGAAGGCGACCTTCAGGTGCAGGTCATCCCGTCCGCGATAATCCAGCAGGCCGGGCGCACCGGTGACGACGATCTCCGGCGCGGGGCCGCCGTACTCCACCTCGGCCAGCACCAGCCGGTCGGCGTTCGGGTGGGGGCGGACGGCGCGAACCTCGCCGACGAAAATCTTATCCCTCGGCCAGGGGAGAGCGGCCTGCGGATGGCCGATGTACTCGATGCTCTCCACCTCCAGGCCGGCCAGCGTCAGCCGCTCCGCCAGTTCCTCGACGGAGAGCGAAATCTCCACGTAATCCTTGAGCCACGACAATGGGACTTTCATCGTCTCCTCCTCGTATCAGAACTGCCGCAGGAAGCGCAGGTCGTTGCCGTAGAACAGACGGATGTCGTCAATGTTGTACTTGACCATCGCCGGCCGTTCGACGCCGAAGCCAAAGGCGAACCCGCTCCACTCGTCAGGGTCGTAGCCGCCGTTGCGCAGCACGACGGGGTTGACCATCCCGGCCCCGGCGACCTCCAACCAGCCGGTGTACTTGCACACCCGGCAGCCCTCCCCGCCGCACAGGATACAGTCCATATCCGCCTCGATGGAGGGCTCGGTGAAGGGGAAGTAGGAGCCGCGGATGCGGATCCGTCGCTCCGGCCCGTAGAAACGGCGGGCGAAGGCGGTCAGCGTGCCGATTAGGTCGGTCATCGTGATGCCGTGCCCGACGGCCAGCCCCTCCACCTGGTAGAACTGGTGCTCGGAGCGGGCGGTGATCTGCTCGTACCGGTAGCACTTCCCCGGCAGGATGACGCGGATCGGTTCGGGATACCGCTCCCGCATCACTCGAATCTGCCCCGGCGAGGTGTGAGTGCGCAGCAGCACCTCATCGCTGATCCAGAAGGTATCCCACATATCGCGGGCCGGATGGTAGGGGGGCATGTTCAGCAGCCCGAAGTTGTACTCATCCGTCTCGACATCGGGGGCCTCGTAGACCTGGAACCCCAGTTCGGCGAAGACGGCGGCGATCTGGCGCAGCGTCTGGGTGGTGATGTGGAGATGGCCGATGGCGACCGGTCGGCCCGGCAGCGTGACGTCCAACGCTCCCTGCTCCAACTCCCGCTGCAATGCCGCCTGTCGCAGCGACTCCGCCTTCTCGCGGAAGGCCGTCTCCAGGGCCTCCTTGAGTTTGTT
>JALWUZ010000224.1 GCA_027079895.1 Anaerolineae bacterium | reverse complement strand
GGTGCATTGGGTAGGCGATGGCAGTGCCATCGCCTACCCCTTCCTCCATTCGTGGGATTCGCGTTTCTGTGGTAGAATTGGCGGGCTATGGGCGGATACGAAATCTGTGGTGGGAGTACAACTTACCGGTCGTGAACGAACACAAACCATTGAGCGTGATCGCCTGCCTCTCCTCCGGCCTGGAACTGGTGGGCCGGCATCTGAGCCTGATTTTCTGGCCGGTGCTGCTCGACCTGTGGCTGTGGCTGGGGCCGCGTCTCTCCATCGCCGACCTGCTCCACCGGCTCGTGACGCTGTTGACCTCCCAGCCCGCGCCGAACCCGGAGGTCGCCAGCCAGACGGCCCAGGCGGTGCAGATGTTGGAGCAGGCCGGGGAACGGTTCAACCTGTTCTCGCTCCTCAGCACCATGCCCCTGCTCAACGTGCCGACGCTGCTGGCCCGCCGGGGCTTCTTCCCCGTCACCCCGTTGGGAGAGCCGACGGTGTGGAACGTCGGCAGTATGTGGGCTTTCCTGGGCTGGGTCGTCCTGCTGCTCGCCCTGGGCTCCATGCTGGGCGTCCTGTACCTCGACGGCGTATCCCAACGGCTGCGCCCGCCGGACGCCGACGAGTGGGATGAGGACGAGGATGAAGTGGACATGTTCCTGATCGCCGCCGTCTTCCACCTGCTCCGGGTGCTGCGGGTCGTCCTCTTCGTCGCCGGGCTGCTGATGCTCGGCGCGTTGCTGCTCCCGCCCTGGTCGCTGCTGGTCGGGCTGCTCGTCGCCCTCTCTCCGATGCTCGGCCTGCTGCTCTGGGCCGTCAGCCTGTGGATAGTGGGGTACGTCCTCTTGCACCTCCTGTTCGTCATCCCCGCGCTCCTGCTCGACGACATGACCATCTTCCCGGCGGTGCGGACGAGCATCCTGCTGGTGCGTTTCCAGTTCCCCGCCGTCGTGGGGCTCATCGTGCTGATTATGCTCGTCTACGAGGGGCTGGGGCTCATCTGGTCGCTGCCGCCGGGCGACTCTTGGACGCAGTTGATCGGCATCCTGGGGAACGGGAGCATCGCCACCGGATTGACGGCGGCTCTGTTCATCTTTTACCGCGAACGGTGGCCGGTGGTCGCCGAACTGATTCAGAAAGCGAGTCAGGAGTAGGAATGGCACGCAAAAAGCAGACTACGAACGGATTGGATGTGTACGGTGCGGGCGACGTGCAGGTATTGGAAGGGTTGGAGGCGGTGCGCCGCCGTCCGGGGATGTACGTCGGCGGGACCGACAGCAAGGCTCTGCACCATCTGGTGTACGAGGTGGTGGACAACAGCATAGACGAGGCTCTGGCCGGGGCCTGTGACCGAATCGAAATCACCATCCACCCCGATTCCAGCGTCACCGTCAAGGACAACGGGCGCGGTATCCCCACCGCCCCCCACCCGACGAAAAAGATCTCCGCCCTCCAACTGGTGCTGACCACCCTCCACGCCGGGGCGAAGTTCGGCGGCGGCGGGTACAAGGTCTCCGGCGGGCTGCACGGCGTGGGCGTCTCGGCGGTCAACGCCCTTTCGGAGTGGATGGAGGTGGTGGTGGACGACCCCCGCGACGGGCGGCGGCATCGTCAGCGGTACGAGCGCGGGGTACCGGTCACGCCGGTGGAGGATGTCGGCAAGGCCCAGGGGCACGGGACGCAAGTCACTTTCCGCTTCGACCCGACCATCTTCGAGGGGGTGGATTACCGCTTTGCGACGCTGGTACAGCGCATGCGGGAGATGGCTTTCGTCACCCGGGGGGTAACGATCGTGCTGGTGGATGAGCGGGCCCAGCCTTTCCCCCAGCGGATGACGTTCTACTTCGAGGGGGGCATCGAGTCCTTCGTGCGTTACCTCAACCGGAACCGCGAGACGCTCCACGAGGTGGTCTACGCCGAGCAGCAGGTGAACGGGATTGGCATCGAGGTGGCCTTGCAGTACACCAACGCCTTCGCCGAATCGGTCTACGCCTTCGCCAACACCATCCACACCGTAGACGGCGGTACTCACCTGACCGGCCTGCGCTCTGGCCTGACCCGCACCATCAACGACTACGCCCGCCGGGCCGGGCTGCTCAAGGACAAGGACTCCAACTTCTCCGGCGACGACGTGCGGGAGGGGCTGACCGCCATCGTCAGCGTCAAGCACCCCGACCCCCAGTTCGAGAGCCAGACCAAAGTCAAGTTGATGAACGCCGAGGTCAAGGGGCTGGTGGAGTCGGTCGTCTCGACGGCGGTAGGGGAGTTTCTGGAGCGGGACTCGAAGGCAGCGCGGCGCATCGTCGCCAAGTGCCTCACTTCGTCCAGAGCGCGGGTGGCGGCGCGGCGGGCCCGTGACCTGGTCATCCGCAAGAGCGCGTTGGAGAGCATGACCCTGCCCGGCAAACTGGCCGACTGCTCCGAACGGGACGCCTCCAAGACGGAACTCTTCATCGTCGAGGGGGACAGCGCCGGGGGGAGCGCGAAGCAGGGCCGCGACCGCCATTTCCAGGCCATCCTGCCGCTGCGGGGCAAGATCCTCAACACCGAACGGGCCCGGCTGGACAAAATCTTGAACAACAAGGAGGTGCAGGCCCTCATCTCCGCCCTCGGCACCGGCATCGGCGACCAGTTCGACATCAGCAACCTGCGCTACCATCGGGTGCTGATTATGACCGACGCCGACGTGGACGGTAGTCACATCCGTACCCTGTTGCTCACCTTCTTCTTCCGCCACATGAAGCCGCTCGTCGAGGGGGGGCATCTGTACATCGCGCAGCCGCCCCTGTACCGCATCGTGGCCGGGAAGCGGGTGCGTTACGCCTACAGCGAGGCGGAGAAGGAGGCCATCCTCAAGCAACTCGAAGGGCAGAAGGTCACGTTGCAGCGGTACAAGGGGCTGGGCGAGATGAACCCGGAGCAACTGTGGGAGACGACGATGAACCCGGAGAACCGCACCTTGTTAAAGGTGACAATCGAGGACGCCGCCGCCGCCGACCGCACTTTCGACATGCTGATGGGGGCCAGCGTGCCGCCGCGCAAGCGGTTCATCGAGACCCACGCGAAGGAGGTCCGCAACCTGGACGTGTAGGAAGCGTCCGGCGGAAGGCGGTTCCGCGATGAGAAAGACGACCGTACTCCTGTCCCTCGTGCTCCTGCTGGCGGCTTGCTCCGTCCGACCGTCCGCGACGGAAGCCCCGGCTACCCCCGTTGGGACGGAGGCCGCCTCCCCGCTCACCGCGGAGAACTTCGCCATCGGGGTGCGCGTCACCACCCGCCTCACGCCGCAACAGATCGCCTTCGTCAACCGGAATTACCATTTCGTGATGACCCCCTCCCTGGGCCAGACCGTCCGCGACGCCGTCCAGGGGCCGCGGTTGATCCTCTACCGCTCCATCCAGGGCACCTGGGAGGGGTTCGAGCAGTTCGATTGGGAGCACATCAACGCGCACGAGAACATGTTCGAGCACCACGACGGCGAGCGTATCATCACCCGCTGGCATTCCTATCTGATGAACGCCGATGACCTGGTGGACGCGGACGCCACCGACGCCCTCGACCACTGGATCAACTACTACGCCGTCACGGCGGCGGAACAGGTGCAGCAGTACGGCTACGACGGCCTGTTCGTGGATTCGGCCAGCCACTGGCTCAACCCGTGGGCGGTCTTCGACAAAATGCCCGACGACTACGACGCCGAGGAGTGGTACCGGGCCCGCGTGGCCGGGCTGGCGTTCGTCAAATCGTACCTGCCGGACGAGGCGGTGATCTTCAACGGCCTGCACAACGAGCACGGCGCGGAGGACAGTCTGGCGAACACCGACGGCGGTATGTGGGAGACTTTCGCCTTCCAGCCCCGCAGCGGGAGGTATCAGGGCGAGGAGAAATGGCAGGCCGCCATCGAACTGACCGCCCGCCATCCCGACAAATTCATCGTGCTGGTCGTCAAGGAGCAGCCCGATCTGGTGGATGACGTTCAGAAGCGCGTCTTCGCCGTCGCCAGTTACCTGCTGGTCAGCCGCCCGAACGTCGTCTTTTCGATGACGGACGCGGCGCACGCTGCGACCGGCTCGATTATGTACTACCCCGAATACACGCTCGACCTGGGGGCGCCGCTGGGCGCGTACACCGTCGGCGCGGACGGCCTCTACAGCCGCCGGTTCGAGAGGGGGCGCATCCTGGTCAACCCCTCAGAGAGCCGGACGCTGACTTTCACGCCGGACGGGACTTATCAGCGCGTCGTCCCCGTCGGCGGCGGGGCGGTGCCCGCCGACGGGAGTTGGAACGGCTCGCTGGAGTACGAACCGCTCTCCGGCCCGGTCGAAATCCCCCCGCTGAGCGGGCTGATTCTGGTCGTGCCGTGAGGGGGGCGAACGGGTAGCACGTCTACCCCCCAACTTATTTCAGAGGAGCGACAATGACCGAGACGAAACGTTACCCGATGGCCGAGGCCGTGCGGGCGGCCTATCGCGCCGGTGAAGAGGACGAGGCCCTGGAGCCGCTGGTGCTGGTGGACGCTGCCGGCCGGCCCATCGGACGCATCGGCGACGGGGATTACGTGATTTTCTACGACATTCGCGGCGAGCGGGAGGTGGAACTGACCAGCGCGTTCGTCGCGCCGGACTTCCCCCACTTCCCCAGGCCGCCCATCCGCGTCCACTTCGCCACGATGATCGAGTACGCCAGCGGCTTGCCGGTCGAGGTCGCCTTCCCCCCGCTGCGGGAAATCGAAAACACCATGAGCGCGGTCGTCAGCGCACACGGACTGCGCCAGGTGAAGATCGCCGAGTCGGAGAAGGCGATTCACGTGCGCTACTTCCTCAACGGCAAGCGGGAGCAGCCCTTCCCCGGCGAAAGCCACGTCGTCATCCCCTCGCCGGAGGTGCGGAACTACGCCACGACGCCGGAGATGAGCGCGGCCCAGGTCGCCGAGGCGGCGGTGCAGGCCCTGGACGACCCGGAGGCGGCCCTGGTGGTGGTCAACTTCGCCAACGTGGATGTGGTGGGGCACATCGAGGACAAGGAGGCCATCCTGCGGGCCGTCGCCGAGGTGGACGCCCGCGTCGGGCAGGTGGTGACGGCGGCCCGCGACCGGGGGGTGACGGCGATCGTCACCGCCGACCACGGGACGGTGGAGAAGTGGCTCTACCCGGAGGGGACGGTGGACACCGGCCACACCGACAGCCCGGTCCCGTTCATCCTCATCGAGCCGGGTCTGCGCCAGGTGGCCTTGCGCACCGGCGGCGAACTGGCCGACGTGGCCCCGACGGTGCTCCATCTGCTGGGATTGCCCCGTCCGGCGGAGATGACCGGCCGCTCATTGCTGCCGGAGGAGGTGAGCGGCGGCGGGCGGCGCGTCCTGCTGGTCATCGCCGACGGCTGGGGAGCGCGGGATGACCCCTGGGGCAACCTCATCCTGGAAGCGGAGACGCCGGTGATGGATCGTCTGCAACGGGAATGGCCTACTACCCGCCTGGCGGCCTCCGGGCCGGCGGTCGGCATGCCGGAGGGGACAGTGGGCAATTCGGAGGCGGGGCATCTTCACATCGGAGCCGGGCGGCGCGTCCTCTCCGACCGGGTGCGCATTGACCAGGCGATCGCCGACGGCTCCTTTTTCGACAACCCGGCCTTCCGCTGGGCTATGCGCGGGGCGAAGCGGGACGGGACGAACCTCCACCTCCTGGGGATCGTCTCGTTCTACAGTTCCCACGGCTCCGTCGCCCACCTGAAAGCCCTGATGGAGATGGCCCGTCGGGAGGGGGTGCCGCGCGTCTACATTCACGGCATGCTGGGGCGGCGCGGCGAGCGGCCGGAAAGCGGGGCGCGGTACATCGCCGAAATCGAGGAGGAGGCGGAACGGCTGGGCGTCGGGACAGTCGCCTCGGTCATCGGGCGGTTTTGGAGCCTCGACCGCGAGGAGAATTGGGACCGCATCGAGAAGACGTACCGCTGGCTGGTGGACGGGCGCGGACGGGCGGTCCCGTCCGGCTAGGCCGTTACTCTTCGAGCCACTCCCGCAGCCGGGCGTTGGTCTCCTCCAGGGAGAACGCCGCCGGGTCGAAGTCCTCCCCTATCCACTCCAAATACTCCTCGTGTTCCGGGTGATTGGGGTCGCCGATGGCCTCCAGGAACTCGTAGTACCCCCACATGCCCCCCACATCCTCCGGGGGACAGGCCCGCCGCCCCTTGATGCAGACCGGATACTCCACGCCCGGCTCCGGCGGCAGCACCTTCTCCACCAGGATGATGTGTTCCCAGTCGTCGCCGAAATCGTACTCGTAGGTGAACTTCGTCCCTTCCTCGGCGATCTCCTCCAGCCGTACCTGGCTCTCGTCCAGCGCGTCCAACTCGAACTGGGGGTCGCTGTAGTAGGCGGGCCCGACGATGAACTGGTGGAGGTGGGCGTTGTACCACCCCATCACCGCCTGGATGATCCAGTGCAGGTCGGATAGGGTGGTACTGCCGGGCACCAGCACTCGCCGCCAGATGGGGGGCTTGCTGTCCCGCAGGGTAATCTTCAAGCGGTAGATTTGTTCGCTCATTGTGTCTCCTCCTCAGATTCAGTCCGACGCGGTGACGACCGGCAGGGTAAGCAGGGCGTGAGGGACGATGAGCACGTCCAACTCCGCGCCCAATTCCTCCGCCGCCAGGGAGAGGGCCTCGTCCATCGTCGCCGCCGGGGTCATTTTGCAGGCCGCCACGATGTCCGGGTACTCGCTGCCGACGATGACCACCCGCGCCTGTTCCAGCACCTTCGCCATCACGAAGGCCCGCTGCTGCCCCGGCGGGTAGCCGTTGGCGCGGGTGGTCAT
>JALWUZ010000223.1 GCA_027079895.1 Anaerolineae bacterium | reverse complement strand
CCCCTCCTGACCGAGTATCCCGTCCAGCAGCGTCAGGCCGGGGCGCACCAGTTCCAGCACGTCCACCAGGGCCTGGCTGAAGTCCGGCACGCCGGGGGCGCGGTAGTGAACCTCCCGCTTGCGGGTGCCGGGGATGGTGCCGAAGAGGTTTTTGACCGCGCCGGTGTACAGGGTGAGGGTGTGGGTCTTCAACTTGGGCAGGTTGATGATCAAGTCGGCGTCGAAGACGGGGCGGGCGATGAAGTAGTCGTGCCCGTTCTTCCGCCGCCACTCTACCCCGTCGAAGGGCACCAGCGTGGCCCCGGTCCGCCGGGCGACCTCCGTCAGGCCGCCCCGCCGCCAGACAGGGGGCGGGTTCTGCACCGGCCCGGCTGGCGAGTCGCCGATGAGCACCGTCCCGCCGGCGGCCTGAACCTGCTCGGCGACGGCTTGCACGACCGCCGGATGGGTGATGAGGGCGTGGTCGAGGTCGGAGGCGGCCAGCAGGTTGGGCTTGAGCAGGACGCGCATGCCGGGCCGGACGTACCGCTCTATGCCGCCCAGGGGGGCGAGGGCGGCGGTCACGGCCCGGCGCACTGCGTCCAGGTCGTAAGTCTCGCAGGTCACGACGGAGACCAGGGGATTAGTCCCGACCGCCATCACGCCAGCGACCGCCCTTCCTGGAATGCCTGCCGGTTCAGTTCCACGTACTTGGGCGGGACGCGCCGGGAGATGACCGCCAGCCAGATTTCCGGCTCCACGTCCAGGCGCGTGGAGAGCGCACCCAGCAGCACCGTATTCGCCAGACGGGGGTTGCCAAGTTGCTCGGCGGTGGCCAGCCCGGCGACCAGGTTCACGTCGTCGGTGCGGGCCCGCACCGCCGCCAGAATCTCCTCCTCCGGCGGGTAGACGGCGTCCCCCACCGTGACCGACATCGGCGCGATGCGCTGCCGGTTGATGAACACCGTCCCGCCGGGGCGCAGCCAGGCGATCCAGCGGGCTGCCTCAAGTACCTCGGTAGCGATCAGGTAATCCACGGTGCCCTTCTCGGCCAGGGGCGCGGCGACCGTTTTCCCCCAGCGGACGTGACTTTCCACGACGCCGCCCCGCTGGGAGAAGCCGTGTACCTCGGACTTTTTGGCGTCGTATCCCGCCTGCAAACCCACCTCGGCGGCGATGTCGGAGGCGGTCAGGATGCCCTGGCCTCCCACTCCCACGAACAAGAAGTTGATGTCGTTCATCGCCCTCTCCTATCCTGCGACCTGATACATCGCCCCGCGCGGGCAGACTTGCATACAGACGGTGCAGCCGGTACACAGCAGCGGGTCAATCTCCGCCAGCGGGCGGCCGCTCCGACCGTCTTTCTGCTCTGATTTTAGGATTGCCGGGCAGCCGACGCGGAAGCAGAAGCCGCAGCCGTTGCAGGTCTCCGGGTCCACCTCGATGACCGGACGCCGCTCGAACTGAGGGGTGAAGACGCAGGCCCCGTTGACCAGTACGACGGTAGGCCGGTCCTCGATGGCAGTCGCCGCGCGGATGGCCTCCTCGACCCCCTTGACGTCCAGCGCGTCCACGACCCACAGGTCTTCGACCCCCATCGCCCGCACCACCCCTTCGATGTCAATCGGCTGCGTCCGTTCCCCCTGCAAGGTGACGCCGGTCGCCGGGTTGTCCTGGCCGCCGGTCATCGCCGTCGTCCCGTTGTCGAGGATCATCGTGCAGGCCGCGCCGCGGTTGTAGATGATGTTGGCCAGTTCCGGCAGTCCGGCGTGGAAGAAGGTGGAGTCGCCGATGGTGGCGACGATCTTGTCCGGGCTTCCGCCCTGCTTGACGCCGTGCGCCATCCCGATGCTGGCCCCCATCGAAATCAGCATGTCCATCTCCTCGAAGGGGGGCAGGACGCCGATGGCGTAGCAGCCGATGTCCCCGGCGACGAGCATTTTCAGTTTGCGCAGGTTGAAGTAGAC
>JALWUZ010000222.1 GCA_027079895.1 Anaerolineae bacterium | reverse complement strand
CCGGCCTCGAGGGGCATCAGGTCGAGATAGACGGTGCCGACCCGCCCCGCCATCGCGCCGCCGAGGGCGCGGCGGGTGAGGAGCGTCACCTGGGAGCCGGCGATGAGCAATGGGGCGAAGCGGGACTCCACGACGGAGGAGAAACTGCCGGTGAGAGGATGGCACTGGCGGGTCAGTTCCTCGTCGTAGTAGAGGACTTCATCCAGGCGTTGGAACTCGTCGAACATGACGACGACGCTCAAGCCGGTGCGCGTGGCGTAGGAGTGGGGCAGCCTCTGGGCGGCGTCCAGCACGAGGCCGGGATACCGCCAGTTCTCGTCGGAGGAGAGGTAGTCGAGGGACCGCTGCACCAACTCCTCCCCGGCCTCCTCCGCCAGACGGTACAGTTCGCCGATCTCCACCCGTTCCTTGAAGGCCAGGGCCGGGGCGCGGAGGCGGAAGGCGAGGAACTGTTGCACGAAGGAGAGAGAGTAGTCCACGATGAACTCGTTGAGCCAGCGTTTCTGGTCTTTCAGTTCGTAGTAGAACGGGACGACGTCGTCCCGCTCGCGGTAGATGCGGTTGTAGAACCGTTCGAGGATGGCGGTCTTGCCGTAGCGACGGGGGGAGACGAGGGCGATGCTCTTCTCCCACTTCTGGGCAACGCCGGAGAGCCACTCCATCAAGAAGTCCAGTTCCCGCTCCCGGTCGGTGAAGATCTCCGGGTCAACTCGCTCTTGGATAGGGGTCGGTTCAGTCGGGGGCATCGTTCTCGTCCTCCTTGTCCTCCCAGCGGTCGAGCAGGCGGAGGTCGTGGAGCAGGCGGAGAAGGTCGTCCTCGGTGGAGTAGAGCAACCCTTCCCGCTTCAAGAGTTCCTCGGCCGGGGCGGTGAAGCCGGAACGGGCGTAGAACCAGCGGGCGAGGCGGGTGAGGCCGCGCTCCTGGCGCAGGTGCTCGGCGGCCTGCAAGAAGTGTTCCACCTCCGGCCGCCCGACGGGACGGGCCCAGTTCTTCACCTCCACCGCCCAGTGGGGAGCGGCGGGGGACTGCGGCTCGCCGTAGAGGTCTATCTGGTACAGGCGCACGGCTCCCTCTGGGCTGGCGTAGGCGGTGTGGACGCGGGCGAAGCGGGGGAGAGTGACAGAGGCGGCGCGGTGAAAGTAGCCCCCGTCCACGCTCTGTCCCTCGAAGCACCGCTTCATCACCCGCTCGATGAACGCCTCCGCCACGCGCCCGACCCAGTGGCGCAGTTCGGCCCGCAGATGGGCGATCAACTCCCACTGCGCGGCGACCACCTCCGCCTCAATCTCAGCCTCCACACGGTGCGCAGCCGCGGAACGGCGCATCTGCTCCAACTCCCAACTGTACTCGACCAGGAGCACCCGCGCCAGCATCGGGTCGCGCAATCCGGTGTAGAGGCTGCCGCCGACCTCCTGAATCAGGTCGGCCCACACCATCTGCCGCAACTTCCGGTTGGCCTCCTCCTTCGAGATGGGAAGACGGAGGGCGGAGATGATCTCGTCCACAGGGACCTCCTCCCCCTGGTGTTGGAGGAGGAAGAGTACCATCTTCTTGGCGTTGACCTCGTTGACGGCGGCCATATTGCGCTGGAAGTGATCGCGCCAGAACTCGTTGATGTGCCCCTGCGGGTCTTCGACCTCGAAGGCGAGGACGCGCTTCACCCCCTCCTCGGTGCTCACGTCCCAATCGGGCATCCGGCTGTTGAAGAGACACCAGATGTAGTAGGGATGGCCGCGAGTCAAGCGGCTGATGGTGAAGGCGAGTTCGAGAGGTAGTTCCAGCCCGCGCCGTCGCGCCCACTTGCGGGCCAGTTCCGCGCCGGCCTCGAGGGGCATCAGGTCGAGATAGACGGTGCCGACCCGCCCCGCCATCGCGCCGCCGAGGGCGCGGCGGGTGAGGAGCGTCACCTGGGAGCCGGCGATGAGCAATGGGGCGAAGCGGGACT
>JALWUZ010000221.1 GCA_027079895.1 Anaerolineae bacterium | reverse complement strand
CTGTTCGTCGAGCAAGAGGAGGTGGTGCCGTTTTACATCAGTTTCGCGGAGTTCGGCGGCGACGGCCGGGAGCGGCTGAGCCTGCGGCGGTTTATGCGGATTTATCTGCGGGAGTTGGTGGCGCAGTATGTGGCGTTCCATCTGCGGGATGGGGGGATAGTCCGGGCGGACTGGCGTCTGAAGGAGTTATTGGAGGTCATACGGCGGCATAGGGATTCTATCCCGATGGCGGAGATGGTGGAGCGGTATGTGGGGTACGGGCTGGAGGATGGCGACGATTATTGGGAGGGGCTGTCGTCCGTCGTCCAGTTTACCCGCCAGGTGCTGGGGCATAATGACCGGTCGCCGGGCGTGTTGATGATTGACGAGTTCCAGGTGCTGACGGAGGTGTGGGACGAGGGCCTGGGAAAGTACGTTGATGTCGCCCAGATGTACCAGAAGACGGCGGAGGCCCGCTGGTGTCCGATGGTGGTGACGGGCTCGGCGGTGAGCCTGATAACCCGGACGGTGATGGGAGGGTTGTTGGCGCGGCGGTTCGGGCCGTATCACCTGGGGCCGTTCGAGGAGGGGGCGACGGTGGAGTACGCGGCGCGGCTGGCGGAGTTGAACGGGGTGGGGCTGGGCGACGGGGTGGCGTATGGGATACACCGGCTGACGGGAGGGAATCCGCACTACATCTGGTGCCTGGTGAGCAGCGACAAGGCGGCAGAGGTGGGGTTGGAGACGCCGGAGCAGTTGTACACGGTGTACGAGTATGAGATGAACGACCCCAACGGGAAGTTGCGGGGTTTCTGGGACACGCATTTTTTGGAGTATGCCGATAAGATAAACGGGAGCGGTCTGGCGTTGAAGGTGCTGTACCACCTGGCGACGATGGAGGAGGAGACGGTCACTCTGCGGGAGATAGTGGAGCGGTTCGGGGGGGAGATGCAAGAGGCGTTGCGGGTGATGCAGCAGTTGAGGCAGGCGGATTTGGTGGAGGTGTTCTCGTCGCAGTTGTTCTATCGGATTACGGATCCGGTGTTGGTGGAGTACATCCGGCGGGAGTACCGCGCGTCGTTGGAAGAGTTGGACGTGTACCGGACGGAGTTCATGGAGGAGTACCACCGCCGGTTGGGAAGTCTGAATAACGTGGTGGGACGGGCGGCGGAGTTGTTCGTGGTGGGGCTGCTGGCGCGGTTCGACGGGCAGGAGGTGGACGGGGTGGTGTTCGGCGAGGAGGGGCCGTGTCGCCTGCCGCGTTTCGAGAAGGTGCGGAACAGGAGCGGAATCATCATCGAAGGGGAGCGGGTGGAGTTGGACGTGGTGGCGGAGGGCGAGGAGATGTGGTTGGTGGAGGTGAAGCACTGGCAGCGTCCGGTAGGCGCGGGAGTGGTGGAGCGGTTCGCGGAGCGGGTGCAGGAATGGGACGACGGAGTGGTGCCCTGGCTGCTTTCGCTGGGCGGTCTCACGGCGGGGGCACGGGAACGGGCGAGGGAGTTGGGCATACGGCATAGTGACCGGGAGGATTTCAACCGGTTGGCAGACGCCGTCGGGTATGTGCATTTCCCGACGGTGAGCAGTGTCAAATCTTAAGATAAAGGGGTGAAGAAGTTGACTACGACAATCGCAGTAGCAGGTAAGGGGGGCACCGGGAAGACGACGGTCGCGGCCCTTATCATCCGCTATCTGATGGAGGAGAAGGGCGGTTCGATCCTGGCGATTGACGCCGACCCGGCCACCAATCTCAACCTGGTGTTGGGGATGGAGGTGGAGCAGACAATCGGCGACATCCGCGAGGATATGTTGAACCTGGTGCAGACCAGCGGGGCATTGGCCGGTTCGATGCCCGGCGGGATGAGTAAGCATCAGTATCTGGATTATCAGGTGAAGATGGCGTTGGAGGAGGGCGACCAGGTGGATTTGTTGGTGATGGGCCGCCCGGAGGGGCCGGGCTGTTATTGCGCGGCCAATCAGATGTTGCGGGTGATTGTGGACCGGCTGAATAAGCAGTATGATTACGTGGTGATAGACAACGAGGCCGGGATGGAGCACCTGAGCCGCCGCACTACCCGCGATGTGGATACGTTGTTGCTGGTCTCCGACCCGACCCGGCGCGGGTTGTTGACCGCCCAGCGGATGCGGGATATGGTGCCGGGGCTGGAAATCGGGGTGGGAAGTATCTACCTGGTGGTCAACCGGCTGCGCGGGGAGATGCCGCCGCCGCTGGCGGAGGTGGTGGAGGAGACGGGGTTGAATCTGTTGGGCACGGTGCCGGAGGACCCGGCGATGGCGGAGTTCGAGTTCACCGGGCGGCCGCTGGTGCAACTGCCGGCGGATACGGCGGTGTATCAGGCGGTGAGGAAGATCGCGAAGAGTGTAATCGGGTGAGTGTCGTCCGGCGGGCGGCGTGACGGCGGCCTGCACGTGGTGTTCGGTCTGCGAGTGGCGCGAGCGCGGCTCGCTCAATCAAAATAAGGAGGCTGTAGAAATGTACATTATCGCGGAGAACATACACATCATCTCCCCCAAAGTGAAGAAGGCAATCGCCGAGCGGGATGCCAAGTTTTTCCAGGATTTGGCGGTCAGGATGGTGGAGGCGGGCGCGGATGCCATTGACCTCAACATCGGCCCGCAGAAGAGGCACGGGCACGAAATCCTTCCCTGGCTGGTGAAGGTGGTCGAAGAGGTGACGGACGTGCCGCTGGTGTTCGACACTACCAATCTGGCGGCTATCGAGGCCGCTTGCGAGACGGTCACGAAGGCGCGGCCCATCATCAACTCCACCGACGCGCGGGCGGAGCGGCTGGAATCGGTCCCCGCCGTCGCCAAGAAGTTCAACACTCGGTTGATCGCGCTGACGATGGCGGAGGGGATGATTCCGGTGGGGGCGGACGAGCGGGTCGGCATCGCTCTGGAGAAGATCATCCCCCACATGCTGGAGATTGATTTCCCCATCGAAGACCTCATCATTGACCCGCTGGTGCTGACGGTGTCCGGGACGCAGGAGTATTGCCCGGAGTGCATCGAGGCGGTGCGGACGCTGAAGTTCGCCTGGGACCCGCCCCCGTTGACCAACGGCGGCCTGTCCAACGTCTCCAATTCGGTGCCCAACGAGTTGCGCCCGTTGCTCAACCGCACTTACATGGTGATGTTGATGGGGGCGGGCGTGGATATGGTGATCGCGGACCCCTTCGACAAGAAGTTGATGGAGTGGATCCGGGTGGTCGAGGAACGGGATGACAGTACCGCGCTCAACCGGCTGCTGCTCAAGTTGCACGACCGGGTGGCGGCGATGGAGGAGTTGCAGCCGAGCGATGTGGATATGTCCGACCCGGAGCAGGTGGAGATCTGGAAGACGGTGCAGGTGTTGTTGAACAAGGTGATCTACACCGATTCGTATCTGCGATTGTAGCGAGGGAGGGGAAATGACGGCACAGTTGATTGACGGGAAGGCGATCGCGGCCCAAATCTACGAGGAAATCAAGGCGGAAGTGGCCGAGTTGAAGGAGAAGCATGGCATCACGCCGGGACTGGCGACGGTGTTGGTGGGGGATAACCCCGCCTCTCAGACCTACGTCCGCTCGAAGCAGCGCACTTGTACGAAGGTGGGGTTCCACTCCGTCGGCGAGCATCTGCCGGCCGACGCTTCCCAGGAGGAGGTGGAGGCGGTGGTGCGGCGGCTGAACGACGACCCGGCGATTCACGGCATCCTGGTGCAGTTGCCGCTGCCCAAGCACTTGGACGAGGAGAAGATTCTGGGGACGATCAGCATCGAGAAGGATGTGGACGGTTTCCACCCGCTCAACATCGGGCGGCTTTCGATGAAGGGACGGGAGCCGTTGTTCGTCCCCTGCACGCCGGCCGGGTGTATCGAGTTGCTGGTGCGCTCCGGGGTCGAAATCGAGGGGAAAGAGGCGGTGGTGCTGGGACGGAGCAATATCGTCGGGCTGCCGGTGGCGATGTTGTTGCTGCATCGGAACGCGACGATCACCATCTGCCACTCGCGCACCAAGGATCTGCCCGCCGTCTGCCGCCGGGCGGATATTCTCATCGCGGCCGTCGGGCGGCCCAAGATGGTCAAGGCGGATTGGGTCAAGCCGGGGGCGGCGGTGATTGATGTCGGCATCAACCGCGTGGAGGACCCGACGGCCAAACGGGGATACCGGCTGGTCGGCGATGTGGACTTCGACGAGGTCAAAGAGGTGGCCGGGTATCTGACGCCGGTCCCCGGCGGGGTGGGGCCGATGACGATCGCGATGTTGATGTGGAACACGCTGGCCGGCGCGAAGCGGGCCGCCGGTCTGATTGACTAGGAGGGATGGAAGTGGGGCGAAGCGATTCGCCCCACTTCGGGAGGACGGTATGCGAGTTCAAATCTCGGTGGACAAGGTGCGTGGTCAGTTCGTAGCCAACGTGGAGGAGATCAGCGGGCAGAATTTGTTGGACTGCAATCAGTGTGGGAAGTGCAGCGCGGGCTGCCCGGTGGTGGGGGCGATGGATCTGCTCCCCAGTCAGGTCATCCGCATGGCGCAGTTGGGGATGGAGGAGGTGCTGGAGAGCAATACGATTTGGATTTGCGCTTCCTGCCTGACGTGCGTCACGCGCTGCCCGAAAGGGGTTGACCTGCCGCGTCTGATGGAGGCTCTACGGCAGATAGCGTTGCGCCGAGGGGTGACGAAGTTGGATTTGAACGCTCTGCCGCCGGAGTTGGTGCGCGAGTTGCCTCAGTTGGCGATCGTGGGTGGGTTCAGGAAGTACATGAAGTAGGGGATAGGGAGTCAAGGCATGGGCATTCCGTATTATCCTGGATGTACGCTTTCGACAAAAGCGAAGGGGTATGACCGCTCCGGACGGGCAGTGGCCAAGGCGTTGGGGTTGGAGTTGGAGGAGTTGGAGGAGTGGCAGTGCTGCGGGGCGACGTTCCCGCTGTCGCTGGACGACTCGATGGCGTTGATCGCGCCAACACGGGTGCTGTATCAGGCGCAGCAGGCCGGGGAGCGGGTGACGACGTTGTGCGCCGTCTGTTTCAACGTGTTGCGCCGGTCGCAGGCTCTGTTGGACCGGGACCCGGCGATGTTGGAGCGAATCAACTGGTTCACCGAACAGGAGTACACCGGGGTCGAGGTGACGCATTTCCTGGGGGTGCTCCGGGATGATTTGGGCTGGGACGCGCTGGCGGAACGGGTGGTGCATCCGCTGAAAGGGCTGCGGGTCGCGCCGTACTACGGCTGTCTGTTGCTGCGGCCTTACGACGAGATTCACCTGGACGACCCCGAAGACCCGCGCATTATGCACGATCTGGTGCGGGCACTGGGGGCGGAGCCGGTGGATTTCCCTTACAACATCGAGTGCTGCGGCGCGTATCTGACGGTGAAGGAGCCGCAGGTCTCCGAGACGCTCTCCGGCGACATCGTGGGGTCGGCGCGGGAGCACGGAGCGCAGGTCATCGTCACGGCCTGCCCGCTGTGCCAGTTCAACCTGGACTATCCGCAGCGGGAGAGAGAGGCCGGGTTCACCGGCAACGAGATTCCGGTGCTCTACTTCACCCAGTTGATGGCGATGGCCCTGGGGCTGCCGGAGGAGGACTGGGGGCTGGAGGATAATTACGTGCCGGTGGATCGGGAGTTGATCAGGCGATTGTTGGAATGAACTATCGGGCATTGGTGATCGGGGCCGGCATCAGCGGCATGCAGGCCGCGTTGGACATCGCCAACGGCGGCTATGAGGTCTATCTGGTCGAGAAGGAGCCGGCCATCGGCGGACATATGGCCCAGTTGTCGGAGACGTTCCCGACGCTGGACTGCTCGCAGTGCATCCTGACCCCCCGTATGGTCGAGGTCGGCCAGCACCCCAACATCCACCTGCTGACTCTCAGCGAGGTGACGGCGGTCGAGGGGGAGGTGGGGCGGTTTCGCGTCCGTATCAGGAAGCGGCCCCGCTACGTCATCGAGGACCGCTGTACAGCCTGCGGCGATTGCGCTGCGGTCTGTCCGGTGGTCGTGCCCAATGAGTTCGACCGCGGGCTCGCTGCCCGACACGCGATTTACATCCCCTCTCCCCAGGCGGTGCCGGCGGTTTACTACCTCGA
Organism: Anaerolineae bacterium; assembly: GCA_027079895.1. GTDB lineage: Bacteria > Chloroflexota > Anaerolineae > B4-G1 > B4-G1 > JALWUZ01. Next base: position 733 of record JALWUZ010000221.1, on the reverse strand, counting down.
CCCGGAGACTTGCCTGGGGCTGTTCCCGCTCTCCTGCGGCAAGTGCGCGGAGGCTTGCGAGGCCGAGGCGATTGATTACGATATGCAGCCGGAGACGGTCGAGGTGGAGGTGGGGGCGATCGTCATCGCCACCGGCTACGAGTTGTATCAGGATGAGGCGGTGATGGCGTATGCCTACATGTCCCATCCCGATGTGCTGGACGGCCTGGAGTTCGAGCGGCTGCTCTCCGCCTCCGGCCCGACTGGGGGACGGGTCATCCGCCCGTCGGACCGCACCGTCCCCAAAGAGGTGGTCTTCATCCAGTGCGCCGGGTCGCGCAACCCGGAGCACGGGGTCTCCTACTGCTCCAAAATCTGCTGCATGTACACCGCCAAGCACGCGATTCTCTACAAGCACCGCGTCCCCGACGGGCAGGTGTATGTGTTCTACATAGACATCCGCGCCGGAGGGAAGGGTTACGAGGAGTTCGTCACGCGGGCGATGGAGGAGGACCGCACGGTCTATATCCGGGGCCGGGTGTCGAAGGTGTTTTCCCGCGACGGGAAGGTGGTCGTCTGGGGGGTGGACACGCTGACCGGTAGCAAGGTGGAGATCGAGGCGGATATGGTGGTGGTGGCGACGGCGATCGTGCCCTCGGAGAGCAGTCGGCGGGTGGCGGAGATGGTGGGGGTGACGGTGGATGAGTTCGGGTTCTACTCCTCGTCGGACGCGGAGATGACGCCGGTCGAAAGC
>JALWUZ010000220.1 GCA_027079895.1 Anaerolineae bacterium | reverse complement strand
GCGCTGACCTTCGGCGGTCTGAAGCCGGGGCAGTGGCGGGAGATTCTGCTGTACAACAAGTACCGCGTGTTCGCTTTCGTGCTGGCGTTGGGCGAGGTGGACGATTTGAAGTACGCCGCCGCCGCCGGCGCGATCTCCTACGGCTTCCCGACCATCGCCGACACCATCATCCCGGAGATTCTGCCTACCGGCGTGACCAAGTACGAGCACGTCATCTCGATGCCCTGGAACGAGATCGAGGCCGAGTCGGAACAGGAGCGGGCGGTCAAGTTCGTCCAGCAGGCGATCGAGGTGCGCGGCGTGAAGGTCAAGATCACGGAGGTGCCGGTGCCGGTGCCCTACGGCTCCGCCTTCGAGGGCGAGGTGGTGCGCCGGGCCGATATGCGCATCGAGTTCGGCGGGAAGTACAGCCGCGCCTTCGAGTACCTCCACATGCTGCCGATGGATCAGGTCGAGGATCACAAGATCGAGGTCATCGGCCCCGGTATCGAGGAGGTGAAGGTCGGGGGCGCGATGGACTTGGGGATGATCATCCAGGTGGCCGGGCGGAAGATGCAGGAGGACTTCGAGCCGGTGCTGGAGCGGCAAATCCACGACTTCATCAACGGCGCGTCCGGTGTGCAGCATATCGGGCAGCGGGACATCGCCTGGCTGCGTATCAGCAAGACGGCCTACGAGAAGGGGTTCGACTTGCGGCACTTCGGCGAGATTCTGTACGCCCGTTTCCACTCCGACTTCGGCGCGATCGTGGACAAGGTGCAGGTGAAGATCATCACCGACCCCGACTTGCACGCCGAATGGCTGGCGAAGGCCCGCGCGGCCTACGAGTACCGCAATCAGCGGCTGGCCGATATGACCGACGAGTCGGTGGACACGTTCTACGACTGCACGCTGTGCCAGTCCTTCGCGCCGACCCACGTCTGCATCGTCAGCCCGGAACGGCTGGGGCTGTGCGGCGCGTATAACTGGCTCGACTGCAAGGCGTCTTACGAAATCAACCCCACCGGGCCCAATCAGCCGGTGCCGAAGGGGGAGTTGATTGACCCGGTCAAGGGGTACTGGACGGGCATCAACAAGACCGCCGTCAAGAACTCGCAGGGGACCGTCACCGAGGTGGCGATGTACTCGATTATGGAGAATCCGATGACGGCCTGCGGCTGTTTCGAGTGCATCGTGATGTACATCCCGGAGGCGGAAGGGGTGATGGTCGTCAGCCGTGAGGATCCGAGCATGACGCCGGCCGGGATGACGTTCTCGACGCTGGCCGGAATGTGCGGCGGCGGTATCCAGACCCCCGGCGTGATGGGGATTGGGAAGTTCTACCTCACCAGCCCCAAGTTCATCTCCGCCGACGGCGGTTTCAAGCGGGTGGTGTGGATGTCCAGTTTCCTGAAGGACACGATGGCGTCGGAGTTGCAGGCGGTCGCCGAGCGGGAGGGAATCCCGGACTTGATCGAGCGCATCGCCGACGAGCGGAGCGTCACCACCGTTGACGAGTTGGTCGCCTGGCTGCACGAGAAGAATCACCCGGTGCTGGAGATGGGGGTGATGCAGGCGGCGTCGGGGGTGGTGGAGCAGCCGCCGGAGGCCGCGCCGGCTCCCGCGCCGGAGAAGCCGAAAGAGGAGAAGCCCGCTCCGGCGGCGAAGAAGGAGGAGCCCAAGCCGGAGAAGAAGGAGGAGAAGAAAGAGGAGGAGAAGCCCGCTCCGGTGGTGGCCGAGGCCGCGCCGGCTCCGAAGCCCGCGCCGGCTCCCGCCCCCGCTGCGGCGGCTCCGGCCGCCCCGACGGCGCAGATCGAGTTGCCGGAAGGGGCGGATGTGCAGGCTCTCGTCCAGGCGGCGGCTCAGGCGGCGGCCAATGAGGTGATGGGCCGCCTGGCGCGGGTGCTAGGGGCGGCGTTGATGGAGTTGGGCGGCGCAGTCCCCCCTTCGGTGACGCCAGCGGCTCCGGCG
>JALWUZ010000219.1 GCA_027079895.1 Anaerolineae bacterium | reverse complement strand
TCCCCCTCGTGGGCGAGGAAGTCCCGCAGCCGCCGGGAGTAGGTCTGGTCTATGAGGTAGCAGCAGCCGCCGGAGGGCTGGGGGTAATCGTGGAGGCCGTACCGCTCCGCCAGGGCGATCTGCTGCTTGCGCCCCCGCCCGCCGATGGCGAGCAGACGGTCGCGGTCCACCCAGCCGAGTTGCTCCGGCACCGTCGGGGGGAGCAGTTTGGCGGAGAGGGGCCGGAGGAGGTAGCCGCGCAGGCCGCTCTCCCGCTCGACGGTGTTGAGGCTGGGGCGCATTTGACTCTTGGGCCGCTGCCCCACCACCTCGCCGGTGATGACGAAGTGGTAGCCGTGCTCCTCCATCCACTCTTTGGCCCGGCGGAGAAGGAGGATGCGGCAGTCCACGCAGGGGTTCATGCCGGAGCCGTAGCCGTAGCGGGGGTGGAGCACCATCTGGCGGTACTCCGCGCCCAGGCTGATGATTTCCAGCGGGATGCCCAGGGCGGCGGCGGCCTTTTCGGCGTCGGAGGGGCCTACGGGCCCGCGTCCGGCGACCCGGTTCCGTTCGTGGTAGGAGAATCCGGTGCGGAAGTGCAAGCCGGTGACGACGATGCCCTGATCCAGAATCAAGCGGGCCGCGAGGGTGCTGTCGAGCCCGCCGGAGAGCATGGCGACGGCCTTGATGGTCTGTTCCGCCATAACGACCTCCCAGGAAAGGAAATGCCCCACCGCGCGGTGGGGCATTTTTGGTGGGCCGGGAAGGACTCGAACCTTCGAAGGCTGTGCCAGCGGATTTACAGTCCGCCCCCTTTGCCGCTCGGGACACCGACCCAGGTTGACGGTTAGCCGGCGATGGGAGTCGAACCCATGACCTACTGATTACAAGTCAGTTGCTCTGCCAATTGAGCTACGCCGGCGGGTTGCGGGAGGCATTCTACCACAACTCCGTAGTCTTTGCAAACACGGGGGCACGTCGGCTAGCCGCCCCCGGCCACCCCCGCCTCGCGGGTCTCCCTCGTGGCGGCCAGGGTGCGCCGGACGCTCTCCATCAGTTTCTCGAAAGCGAAGGGCTTGACGATGTAGTCGTCCGCCCGCTGGTGAGCGTCCTCGGTCTGCTCCGGCAGGAGCACGGAGACGATGATCACCGGAATGTCCGCCGTCTTTGGGTGGGATTTGATGCGGTGCAGGACTTCCATCCCGCTGATGTCGGGCAGCATCATGTCCAGGGTGATCAGGTCAACCGGGTGGGACTGTGCCAGGGCGACGGCCTCTTCGCCGTAGGCGGTCGAGAGCACCTCGAACCCTTCTTGCTTCAGTTGCAGGGTGATGAGCCGGGTGATGTCCTCGTCGTCCTCGACGACCAAGACGGTGCGGCCTCGCCCGGACTGCGGAATCTCCGGCGCGGGCTGAGGCTTCTCCTCGACCACCCTGGGGAGGATGAAGGTGAAAGTGGTGCCGCGCCCCAACTCGCTGTCCACCCACATCCGCCCGCCGTGCATCTCGACCAGCATTTTGGTGACCGGCAGTTCCAAGCCGGTGCTGTCGCCCCGCGTGAGGAGCGTCGAGGGGCGGTAGAAGTGCTGGAATATGCGGGCCCGGTCGTCGGGGGCCATGCCGCCGCCGGTGTCGCTGACATCCACCCGCACGTTGCCGTCGGATGAGGAGAGGGCGAGGGTCACTTGTCCGTCGCGGGGGGTGTAGCGCAGGGCGTTGTCGAGAAGGTTCATCACCACCTGCCGCAGACGGGCCGGGTCGCCCAGCACCACCAGGTCGTCCTGCTTCTCCTCGACCAGCAGGCGGACGCCTTTGCTCGCGTAGCGGGCCGCCACAATCTCCGCCACCTCTTGGGCGAGGGTGTTCAGCGACACGCGGCGCACGTCCAGGTCGAGCCGGTAGCCCTCCATCCGGCTGATGTCCAGCAGGTCGTTGACCAGCGCGACCAGGTGATCCACGTTCTCTTTGATGATGTGCAGGAACCGCTTCTGCTCCCCGTCCAACTGATCGGCGGCGTCGTGGAGGAGCAGGTCGCAGTATCCCTTGATGGCGGCCAGCGGCAGGCGCAGTTCCTGGGAGACGTTGGAGATGAAATCGCTGCGGTCTTGTTCGGCGTGGACTTCTCTGGTGACATCGCGGAGCACGGTGACGCAGCCCAGGAAGACCCCCTCGTCGGTCAGCATCGGCGCGAGGCGGGCCTGGATGAAGCGGCCATCGCGGTCCATCATCAGCACCATCTCGCCGGATTGGCCGTCCGCGCCGTAGGCGTGCGGGTTGCCGTACAGCCGTTTCACCGCGTCCGCGATGGTCAGCCGCCCGCGCGGGGAGAGGGAGGCGAACAGGTCGCCGAGTGGCCGGCCGAGGGCCTGGTCGGCGGCGATGTGGAGCATGCGGGCCGCCGCCTGATTGAACACGAGGACCCGCCCATCGGCATCGCCGACGATGGCGCCATCGTTCATCGAGGCCATCGCGGCCTGCTCGATCGAAGTGTGAGGAGTCTTCATCGTCATCGTTCTTTCGCTCTGGTGGTGTGGATGAGGCGGCGAATCGCCGGGAGGAGTTCCGCGCCTACGGTCGCTTTGGGGATAAATTCGTCCGCGCCGGCGTCCATCACCCGGCGACGGGAGCCATCGGAGCCGATCAGCATCAGGGCGATGATGCCGGTGTCGGGGAGGGCCCGGCGGAGGATGGGGATGGTGTCCAGGCCGGGGGACTGGGGCATGGATATGCCGACCAGCACCACGTCCGGCTCCAAACGGCGGGCGTGGCGCAGGGCCTCGTCGTAGTGGCGAACCGCCCCCACGACGCAGACATCCTCGTGTCCCTCCAGCAGCCGGATGGCGATGCGCAGGAACGTGGGATTGTCATCTACGAGTAACACGGAGACGGGCTCCACCGCAACCTCCTGACCAGAAGTCAGGGTTATCATACCGTATTTCTCGTCCGATTGGGTTACGGTTGTGTTACGAATGGGTTGAGGGTTGGGGGGAAGTGGAGGGGTTAGAGCCGGGCGATGATTACGTCCTGGCCGCGCCGACAGGGGGCAGTCCGCAGGTCGCGGAATCCCAGGGCCGACAGGTGCTCTTCGTACCAGGCATAACTCAAGGCCGCCGTCAGCGCGGCCCAGCCTCGGTACAGGCTCACTACGAGCACTCCGCCGGGCTTCAGGACTCTCCTCAAATCGGCGAGCACTTCCTCCGCGTGGGGCAGGGTTTCGAGCAGGCCCAGGCAGAACACCACATCGAACTCACCGGCATCGAAGGGGAGGCCGTCCCGCACGTCGGCGACCTGGAAGCGAACCCGGTCGGCGACGTGGTGCCGGCGGGCTCTCTCCGCGGCGGCGGCTACCATCCGCGCGGCCCAGTCCACGCCGACCGCCTGGCCGCGGAAGCCCGGCCGGGCCGCGAGTGAGATGGGCAGGTCGCCGATGGCGGTGCCGACGTCCAGTATCCGCTCGTCGCCGCGCAGGTTCAGCGTCGCGCCCAGGCGTCGCCACCGGTCGGACTCGCTGGTGATGTCGAAGATCTCAGGGCCGAAGGTGTCGTACAGGCGGTACACCAGCCCTTTGCCGAAGTACCGCCCATCGGTCAGAATCGCCAGCCCCAGGTAGAGGAGCACAAGGCCGATAGGGACAAGGAGGAGCCAGTACATTTGTGCCTCACTTCGCGCCGGCAGTATACAACGAAACCGGCGATTCTCAAAGCCAGATTCACGCGCCGGACGGCGTTTTGCTTTTAGGCAAAAGTGAGGTATAGTTATGCCCTGAGGGGATACCGTGAACACCAGACAGGATTTACTGCCAATCTTACAGGCCGTGCGGGCCTACGTGCCGCGCCTCATCTTGGAGCAGGTGCTCGCCGCGCCGGACGTGGAGCAGGCCGGGCGTGAGGAGCGGTTCGCCGGGGCGGTGCTGTTCGCCGATGTCTCCGGCTTCACGGCGATGTCGGAGAGCCTGGCACAGTTGGGCAAGGAGGGGGCGGAGGAGTTGACCCGCGTCCTCAACCGGTACTTCTCGACGATGATCGAGATCGTGGAGCAGTTCGACGGGCAGGTCATCAAGTTCGGCGGCGACGCGATCACCTGCGCCTTCATCAGCGACGACGCCCAGGGCGAGGGGGTGCTGCGGGCCGGGGCGTGCGGTCTGGCTATGCAGGAGGCGATGGCCCGCTTCCACGCCGTGGAGACGCGCGGCGGGACGTTCGAGTTGCGGATGAAGATCGGCATCAGCGCGGGGCCGCTCCTGTTCGTCAGCGTGGGCGACCCCGCCGTTGGATTGGAGTACGTCCTGGCCGGGCATCCTCTGGACCAGATGGCGGCGGCGGAGCATCACGCCACCGCCGGCGAGGTCGTGGTGGACGGCGAATGTCTGACGGAGCAGGCCCGCCGGGGGCTCGTCCTGGGCGCGGAGCGGGAGGGGTTCTTCCTAGTGGAGCGGGTGAGGCAGGCCGTCGAGCCGACGGGGAGCGGGGAGCCGCCCCTGGATGGGCTGGATGAGGAGACACTCCGCCGGGTCATCGCCCGCCTGGTGCCCTACCTGCCGCCGATGTTGTACGAGCAGATTCTCGACGGGCAGCCGCAGTTCATCGGGGAGCATCGCCAGGTGGTCAGCCTGTTCGTCAACTTCGCCGGTCTAGACTACGGCGGCGACCGGCAGGCGGGGCGGAAGTTGCAGCAGTACTTCACCGCCATGCAGGAGGTCATCAACCGGTACGGCGGGCGGCTGAACCGCGTCATCACCGGCGACAAGGGCAGTCTGCTGCACCTCATCTTCGGCGCACCGGTGGCCCACGAGGATAACGAGGCGCGGGCGGTGCGCTGTGCCCTGGATATGCAGGCGCGGGTGCGGCAGGGGGACGATCTGGCCTTCATCACCAATCAGAAGATCGGCATCGCCTCCGGGTACGTCTTCGCCGGCAACGTGGGCTCGGAGCGGCGGCGGGAGTACACGGTGATGGGGGACGATGTCAACCTCTCGGCGCGGCTGATGCAGGCCGCCGGCGAGTGGGAGATATTGATGGAGGAGCGCACGGCGCGGCGGGTGGAGGAGGAGTTCGTCTGCACCCCGTTGCCGCCGATTCGGGTAAAGGGGAAGCAGGAGCCGATCGCCATCTACCGCCCGGAGGGGGTACGGGAGGAACCCCGCCTGTGGGGACGCGGCGCAGCCCGCCGCCGCGCGACCCCGATCGTCGGGCGGGAGGCGGAATTGGCCCGCGCCCGTGAGATTATCGAGAAGGCGCGGGCCGGTCAGGGGCAGTTGCTGGTCATCTCCGGCGAGGCGGGGGTGGGCAAGAGCCGCTTCCTGGAAGAGGTGGTCGCTATGGCCCACGAGAAGGATGCCTACGGGGTGGGCGGCGACTGCCTCTCCTACGGCTCCCAGTCCCCTTACCTGCCCTGGATTGGGTTCTTCACCACCTTCTTTGGGCTGGGAACGGGCCAGGGCAGCGTGGAGGAGAAAGTCACCCGCATCAGGCGGCGGATGGCCGCCGCCGACCCCGCGCTGGCCGACTGGGTACCGCTGATGGCTCAGTTGCTGGGGCTGCCCGTCCCCGACAACGAGTTGACCGCCGCGCTGGACGCTCAGTTGCGCAAGCAGCGTACCTTCGACCTGACGCTGACGTTGATTCGCCACCAGGCGCAGCAGGTGGGGCTGTTCCTCATCGTGTTCGAGGACGTGCATTGGATTGACTCCATCTCGCTGGAAATGCTGAACCACGTCGCCCGCAACATCGGCGGACACCGCATCCTCCTGGTCGCCCTCCACCGCCCCACGATCGAGTTGGAGGAGTGGCGTCGGTATCCGTACTTCAACCGAGTGGAGTTGAGCGACCTTTCGGCGGAGGACGCGCTCCGCCTGATGGAGAGCCGGTTGCAGATGTCGCCGGTGCCGGAGCAACTGCGCCAGCGGGTGCTGCGCGGCGACGAGCGGGTCAACCCGTTCTTCGTGGAGGAGGTCATCAACTCCCTGCTCGACCAGCGTTACCTGGTGCCCCGTGAAGGGGGCGGGTATGAGTTGGTCGGCGACCTCTCGCAGGTGGAGATTCCCGACAGCGTGCAGACGCTGGTGATGAGCCGTATAGACCGCCTGGACGAGAGCAGCAAGTTGACCATCAAAGTGGCGTCGGTCATCGGGCGCACCTTCCAGTACCGCCCGTTGCGGTACATCTATCCGGTGGAGATTTCGGACGGCAAGTTGAGGCGCAATCTGGAGCGGCTCAGTGCGCTCGACCTGACGCCGCTGGACCGGCCCGCGCCGGAGTGGGAGTACATGTTCAAGCACATCACCACTCAGGAGGTGGCCTACGAAAGCCTGCTGTACGCCCATCGGCGGGCGTTGCACCATCGGATGGGGGAGTATCTGGAACAGGAGTACGGCGGCAACTTGCAGGAGTACTACGAACTCCTGGCGCACCACTACTCCCGCAGCGGGGACGACGAGAAGAGTTGGGACTATCTGGTCAAGGCCGGCGACGACGCCAGAGCGAAGTACGCTAACGAGGCGGCCATCGCCCACTACCGGCACGCCCTCTCGCTGGATGTGGAGCGGGAGGACAAGTATCGGGTGTATGAATCGTTGGGGGACGTGTACCGGCTCATCGGTCAGTACGAGCAGGCGTTGACCAGTTACCGGGAGGCGTTGGACGCCCGGCCCCCGACGCCGGCCCACATCGCCGACATCCGGCGGAAGATCGCCAAGACGTGGGAGTTGCAGGGGCGGTACGAAGAGGCGATGAACTACCTCGACCTGACCAAAGCCTCGTTGGAGGGGGAGCACGAGACTTTGGAGATGGCCCGCATCTACAGCGATATGGGCTGGATTGCCCGGCGGCGCGGGGA
>JALWUZ010000218.1 GCA_027079895.1 Anaerolineae bacterium | reverse complement strand
ACCTGTCGCCACCTCCTTGCTTTCAGTATCCTCGAACGGATCGAATGGGCTGCGACCACGCAAGTACTGTACGATGTGCTGATACAGCACAACTTTCAGTATCCTCGAACGGATCGAATGGGCTGCGACCGGAAGCGAGAGTGATAATCATCCGGCTGTTCGACACTTTCAGTATCCTCGAACGGATCGAATGGGCTGCGACATTGTAGCCGCGAGCACTGCCGGAGCTGAACCAGTCACTTTCAGTATCCTCGAACGGATCGAATGGGCTGCGACGAGTGTGAAAAGAACGTCAGGAGTAGGGGAGGGAGTCTTTCAGTATCCTCGAACGGATCGAATGGGCTGCGACACGAGACGGGTTCTCACCTTGTCGTCATCCTCGACGACTTTCAGTATCCTCGAACGGATCGAATGGGCTGCGACTGCTCACCGTGCAGCCTGTCTTCTCGACTTTTGCCCCTTTCAGTATCCTCGAACGGATCGAATGGGCTGCGACTTGTAAACCCGCCCGCCTCCGACGCAAGCCGCAACCCTTTCAGTATCCTCGAACGGATCGAATGGGCTGCGACGGTCTTTCGCGCAGCCGACCAACGTTACCCTGATCGCCTTTCAGTATCCTCGAACGGATCGAATGGGCTGCGACGATAACGCGAGCGACGGCGTAGGCAGCGACGTAAACTTTCAGTATCCTCGAACGGATCGAATGGGCTGCGACACGAGAAGGAAAAACAACCAGGACGCGGCCGCCAAGCTTTCAGTATCCTCGAACGGATCGAATGGGCTGCGACTTTGTTGACGGTGATGGACGCAATACGTCCGTCGCTGCTTTCAGTATCCTCGAACGGATCGAATGGGCTGCGACGAGCACGTGTGGTTCGATGTGAGTGACTGTCCCGTTGACTTTCAGTATCCTCGAACGGATCGAATGGGCTGCGACCGCTTCACCTCCGCCGGTGCAGGCACGGGGTCAGGATCTTTCAGTATCCTCGAACGGATCGAATGGGCTGCGACGCCGACGACGAACGCTCGCCGTCTGCGGAATGTCAACTTTCAGTATCCTCGAACGGATCGAATGGGCTGCGACCGGACATAGTGCTGGACTTCGTTGGTGCTGTCGCGCTTTCAGTATCCTCGAACGGATCGAATGGGCTGCGACGTCACGCTCCTCTTGCTCAGGCCACACCATAACGGCTTTCAGTATCCTCGAACGGATCGAATGGGCTGCGACAGCAGAGCCGTGTGTGTCAACGCCCTGCACGTCCAGTCTTTCAGTATCCTCGAACGGATCGAATGGGCTGCGACTGCCAATTCCCTCTTATATATTACATGAGAGAAAAACTTTCAGTATCCTCGAACGGATCGAATGGGCTGCGACCATGCACCTCATCATCCCACCAGGCTCGATTGCAAACCTTTCAGTATCCTCGAACGGATCGAATGGGCTGCGACGGCGTCGTACTCAGTGCCTTGAGTGATGAGTGGAACCTCTTTCAGTATCCTCGAACGGATCGAGTGGGCTGCGACACTGCTCATCATCAGAGAGGCCGTCATGCGGAATGCTTTCAGTATCCTCGAACGGATCGAATGGGCTGCGACATCTTCTTGTTCAGATGAAAGTAACTATCGCCTTACACTTTCAGTATCCTCGAACGGATCGAATGGGCTGCGACTGTGCGCGGTATGAGTCGTTCAGTTAAGGATGAAAAGCTTTCAGTATCCTCGAACGGATCGAATGGGCTGCGACTTTCTCCCGCGCGAGCCGCAAGCGGATGTTGGACCTGGCTTTCAGTATCCTCGAACGGATCGAATGGGCTGCGACACAGCGAATCGTCACCGGTCAACTGCCACACCACGAACTTTCAGTATCCTCGAACGGATCGAATGGGCTGCGACATGATTCTGGCCGGGTCCCGACCTGGCGACATCGTGCCTTTCAGTATCCTCGAACGGA
>JALWUZ010000217.1 GCA_027079895.1 Anaerolineae bacterium | reverse complement strand
CTTTCTGTGGGTGACGCGCCCGCCGTCCGCGCCCGCTATATCGCCCTGGCCGACGCCGGAGCCGCCTTTGGCTCCGTCCAGGTGCAGATGATGGGCACCCTCGGCGGGAACATCTGCAACGGCTCCCCCGCCTCCGACACCGTCCCGGCCCTCCTGGCCTTCGACGCCCAGGTGACGCTCACCGCCCCGTCCGGCACGCGGACGCTCCCCCTGGCGGAAATCCTCGCCGGGCCGGGTCAGGTCGCGCTGCGCACGGGCGAAATCCTCACCGCCGTACATCTGCCGCCGCTTCCTTCCCGCACCGGGAGCGCGTTCCTCAAAATCTCCCGCGTCGCCGCCGACCTGGCGAAGGCCAGCGTCGCCGCCGTCCTGGTGGGCGACGGAGAGGTCATCGCCGACTGCCGCCTGGCCTACGGCTCCGTCGGGCCGACTGCGCTCCGGGCCCGGCGGGCGGAACAGGTGCTCATCGGTCGCCGGTTCGACCCGCAACTGGCCCTCGAAGCGGGCCGCATCGCCGCCGAGGAGGTCGCCCCGATTGACGACCTGCGCTCCACCGCCCGCTACCGGCGTCAGGTGGTGCGGGCCTTGACCTACGACGCGCTGCTGGCGGCCCACGAGCGGCTGTCCGCCCCGGCGACGGCCCGCCCGCCTCACCAGGCGGGGGTCGTCCGTCCGCGCCCGGCGCCCCCGGCCCATCTCCGGCGGGTCGAGCCGCACGAGGAGCGGGAGATCACGCTGACGGTGAACGGAGTCCGCCGCTCCCTGCGGGTCCGCCCGAACGCGCTGCTGCTCAACGTCCTGCGGGAGCGTCTGGGGCTGACGGGGGCGAAGTACGGCTGCGGCATCGGCGAGTGCGGGGCCTGCACGGTCATCCTGAACGGCCGGCCGGTACTGGCCTGCCTGGTGCTGGCGGTCGCCGCCGACGGGGCCGAAATCCTGACGGTCGAGGGGCTGGAATCGCCCGACGGAACGCTCCACCCCTTGCAGACCGCCTTCATCGAGCACAACGCCTTCCAATGCGGCTACTGCACCCCCGGCATGCTGATGATGACCCATAGCCTGCTCGCCGAGATTCCCCACCCGACGGAGGAGGAGGTACGGGACTACCTGAAGGGGAATCGCTGTCGCTGCACCGGCTACACCGCCATCGTGCGGGCGGTACTCGCCGCTGCCGGACAATCGGAGGAGTAAAGATGAGCCATTGCCCCAGTTGCGGGAGGTACGTCGGCCCTTACGAGACCTGTCCCTACTGCGGCGCACGCCTCACCGGACGGCTCTCCATCCGGGTCGTCAAAGTCGTGGCCGTCCTACTGACCACCGTCGGCCTGTTCCTGCTCTGGCTGGCGGCCACCCACGCCGAAATCCCCCTTATCACCATTGGACAGGCCGGCGCGACGATGAACATGGCCTACGTCCGCCTGGAAGGGCACTGCACCCGCTCCCCGACCTACGACCCGGAGAGCGACTACCTCAGTTTTTGGATCGAGGACGACACCGGCGCGATTCGCGTCTCCGCCTACCGCGCCGAGACCCGCCGGATCATCGCCGCGGGGCGCGTCCCGGCCCTGGGCGACCTGGTGGACGTGGCCGGCACCCTCCGCGTCCGGGAGGACTTCCTCGCCCTGACGATCAACGTCCCCGAACAACTCCACATCACCCGCGCCGCGCCGGAGGAGCGGGCGATCGGCGACCTGGTGCCGGAGGATCAGTACCGCCGGGTGCGCGTCCGGGGGGAGATTCGGGAGATCTACCGGCCCTACGAGGGGCTCACGCTGGTGACGATTCGGGACGGCAGCGGCTCCGTCCCCATCGCCCTGAGCGACGACCTGCTGGCGCTCAGCGGCATCTCCGGCACCCTCCCCTTCACGACGGGGCAGACGGTGGAGGTGGAGGCGGCGGTCTCCCTCTACGATGAGACGCCCCAACTGGTGCCGGCCTCCGTCGCCGACATCATAC
>JALWUZ010000216.1 GCA_027079895.1 Anaerolineae bacterium | reverse complement strand
TGATACTCATCGTCGCCGTCATCACCAAAGAGGAGCCGTGGACCTACGAGTCCACCATTCTCGTGGTCCTGAACGTGGCCTCTGCCCTCGGTGTGCTGCTGGCTTGGCGGCAAGAGGGACGCGGAGGGCTGTTCCTGACGGCATGCGGGGTGGCGGGGTGCATCTTCGGGGCAGTGGCAGCCGGTCACAACAAGATCTTGGCCGTGCTCATCACCGGCGGGCCGTTCGTGGTGGCCGGTCTCCTGTTCATAGCCGCCTGGTGGCTGTCACGCCCCCGCGCCGACGCGCAAACGAATTAGAACGGGGAGGTGGAGGATATGGAACGTACCGTACCCACGACCGGCAGCGAGGAAATTCGGCTCTACATGCGCACCTACTACTCCCTTCTGCGCACGACCGACGAGGTGCAGATCAAGACTCTGGTCGGGACCCACCTGGGGATGGACTCCCTGCTCCACCCCAAGGCCCGTGAGAAGTCGCCGGACATCTCGGCGTTCGTGTACTGCTCGTTGCGGCTGCCGTCCTGCATTCGACAGACGCGGCTGGTGGTGATGGGGCAGTCGGAGCGGGTGTTTGCCCGGCGCGGCTACCCCAACGTGGAGCAATGGCAGCCGGTCTCGGTGCCGGGCCGCCGCCGCCGCTCGTTCTTCGACGGGGACAAGACGCTGGCCGCCTACGTCGCCAGCCTCTCCGACATTGACGATTTGGTCCCCATCCTGACCGCCTTCCAAATCGAGTGGAACAAGATGTACTGGCGGCTGCACAACTCGCCGGTGTCGCGCGACCTGGAGACCCTGGTGGCTGAGAAGCGGCCTCTGGACGACGCCCTCCGCACCCGCTTGCAAGAGACGCTGGGCATCTCCGCCGAGGAGTTCGGTCGCCTGGAGGTCATCTGGAAGGATGAGTTGCCGGGGTTGCTGCTCGACATAAGCCGGCAGCGGAAGCGGTTGGCGGTGCGGCTGCTGGCCGGGTCGCAGGTGGAGTACCGGAAGGCCACGCAGCGTTGGTGGGAGAACATCGCCGAGCATGTGCCGGTGAACCTGGGGGAGCGGCCTGTCTACTTCATTTCCAGCAACCCCCACAGCGTGGTCAACATGCTCTCCGGCTTCGCGCTGCGTCGGGAGGAGGAGTTGGCCCGCTTCGTGCAGGAGGGCGACGACGAAAGGTTACGGGCGGAGTACGCCGACATCCAGACCCATCAGGTGCCCAGCAGTCGAGAGAACTTCCTGTATTACGTGCTCAAGAAATACCTGCGCACGCCGGAGGGGGAACAGGCCCGGCGGGAAAAGCGGAAAGAGGAGGCCCGGTGCGGCATCAGTCACATTGACAGCCATCACGTGTTCGATGTGGCGGCCCAAATCATCGAACTGCGCAATCTGCGGCCGGATTGGCTCGACCCGCGCCTGCGCGTCCCCGGCATCGAAAACCTGGCCTACAGCGACGCCGTCATCCTCAACATTGACTACCCGCTGGGGATGGGGGCGTATCACATCCTCTCGCAGATAGCGGCCAGCGTGGACACGCTCCGGGGGGTGTACATCCTGGGGAAAGCGGCGACGCTCAACGGCCGCATCGGGGACGTTATGATTCCCAACGTGGTGCATGACGAACACTCCCGCAACACCTACCTGTTCAACAACGTCTTCACCGCCGCCAGCGTGCGCCCGTACCTGGTCTACGGCGCGGTGCTCGACAATCAGAAAGCGATTACGGTGCGGGGGACGTTCCTCCAGAATCGGCGGTACATGGGAGTGTTCTACGACGAGGGGTACACCGACATCGAGATGGAGGCCGGGCCGTACCTTTCGGCGGTCTACGAGGCTATGCGTCCCCGCCGTTACCCCAGGGACGAGATCGTCAACCTCTACCCGATCACCTTCGACGTGGGGATCATCCACTACGCCTCCGACACGCCGTTCAGCAAGGGGCAGAACCTGGGGGCGCAGAACCTCTCCTACTTCGGAATGGACCCGACCTACGCGGCGACGGTCGCCACCCTGCGGCGGATTCTGGAGCAGGAATGCGCCCGTTCAGGGGATCGGGCCGCCTAGCCCCGCGACGGCTCGACGCACTGCCTCCACGTCGGGGTCACGGAGGGCGTCCCCTGGCGCGGGCCGTCCTCCGGTGACGATGGCGACGGTCCCCTCCCGGCAGGGGATCGCCAGGTCCACGACGTACTCCACCTCCCCCTCTCGCAGCGCGAACTCCCGCTCCGGCCAGAACCCGGCCTCCTTGAGCGTGACGTAGAGCCCGTCGGCGCCGGAGGCGTAGAGGTCGTTGATCTCCTCGGCGGCGGTGAAACGGTCCCAGGTCGTTTCGATGAAGGTGATTCGCCGCCAGCGGAGGCTGTAGATCGGCAGTTCCAGGCGCATCAGCGGGCCTAGTTGGAGTTTGTAGTAGGGCTCGTCGGCGCGGGGGTGGTCGGGCTCATCGGGGAAGAGGTCACGGCGGCGCACCAGTTCGTGCCCGCGAATTTCGCCGTACCAGCGGATAGACCACTTCTCATCGCCGAAGGCTTTGGTGAAGTAGAACGCCAGCACGGCGGCCTCGGTGGTGGTAGGCGGGGCCTTCTTCTGCGGGATGCGGTACCAGCCTTCCTCCTGGGCAATCTGGAAATCGCGCCGGTTGTTCATCACGGCGACGAGGACACGGTCGGTTGAGTAGAACATAGCCATCAAGCAGCCCGCGCTCCGGTCGGCGGCGAGTAGAGGGCAACGATGTCCTCGACTCGGTCGCTCACCTTGAGAGCCTCGACGATCGCCCGGAGCACGCCGATGTCCTCGATCTTGCTGATCTCCGGGTACAAGGCCAGTCCTTGCCCCTGAAACTTGAGCAACAACCCCAACTCGATTGCTTCGAGTAGCCCTTCGCGAATCCCTTTTTTTAGCCCCTTTTGCTCGCCCCGCTCCTCACCGATTAGAATCCCTTGCTGGATTCCCTGTTGAATCCCTGCCTGCTTGCCACGCTCCTCTCCGATTAGAATCCCTTGCTGAATCCCCTGTTGAATCCCTTTCTCGATGCCGATGCGCTCGGCTGTAGTCACGTATGGCATTTTTCGCTCCCCGGTTCAATCAGTGCCGGGCCCGATGTTCAACCCCCTGACCGGCGCGGGAGGCAGGCCGGTTACTCAGTGAGTAGATGGCGGTGATGTCGTTGAGGTCGCCGGCCACCTTGAGGGCCTCGACGATCGCCCGGAGCACGCCGATGTCCTCGATCTTGCTGATCTCCGGGTACAAGGCCAGTCCTTGCCCCTGAAACTTGAGCAACAACCCCAACTCGATTGCTTCGAGTAGCCCTTCGCGAATCCCTTTTTGTAACCCCTTTTGCTCGCCCCGCTCCTCACCGATTAGAATCCCCTGTTGAATCCCTTCCTGCTTGCCCCGCTCCTCACCGATTAGAATCCCTTGCTGAATCCCCTGTTGAATCCCTTTCTCGATGCCGATGCGCTCGGCTGTAGTCACGTATGGCATTTTTCGCTCCTCCTCGTATTTGATAATCTCCTGATGGAACCGCTTCCCCAACTCCTCCGGCAGCCTTATCAGCCCATCAATGAAACGGTACAGCAGCAACACGTCGTGCCGACTGTACCCCCGCTCATACAACATCTTGACCATGCGAATCTTCCAGCGCAGCAGCGACTCATCTTCACCTCGTCGCCTCTCTTGCTCCTTCAAGTGCGCCATCACCACCACCGCGAACGGGTTCTCGTCCTTCTCCAATTCCTCCCACCGCTCCCGGTAGTCCAGCAATTTGACCGTCGGGAACTCGAACAGGCACCGGAACCCCCACCGTGCCATCTCGAATCGCTGCGGGCGGAAGTTGGGATGCCGGTCCGCCAACACCGCCAGGCTGACCACCTCCACTCCGTACCGGTCCAAAGCCCGATAGTTGTAAACATCCGCCGGGCGAACTCCTCCTCTGGGTACCCCTGCACCTCAATGTGGATCACCAACCAGCGCTCTCCACCGTCTTTGAGGTACACCTTCACCAACACGTCGGCGATGCGCCTCCCGGCTCCGCTCCCTTGCGTGATCTCCTCCAACTCCTTGTCCAGGAACTCATACCCCTGGACGAAATCAATGTCCTCCGCTACTTCGGGGAAGAAGAACCACATAAAGTCCTCGAAGTAACCCTCGATCGCTTCCTTCCAGATGCTGTCTTGACTCATTGGTTTCTCCTGAGATTCAGGCCGTGTCCGAGCCACGGCCGCGCTACGGACTGCCGTTCACCCCATCACACGCAGGAAATGCACCCGCCCTGACCGTTCCCCGGCGGCGATGGTCTTCCCGTCAGCGGCGATGGCGGCGGCGCGGAGCGCGTCGTCGCCCGTGAACCGGGCCACCGCCTGCCCCGCCGACACCCGCCACAGCGTCAGTCGCCGGTCGGTTCCGCCGAAGACCGCCCACCTCCCGTCCGGCGTGACGGCGACCGCCGACATCGCCGCCGTCCCGGCGTGCAACGTGCGCCCCGTGCCCCCCTGAGCCGCGTCCCACAGCACCACCCGCCCGTCCTCACCGGCAGACAGCACCCGCCGCCCGTCGCCCGTCACCGCCAGCGACCACACCGTCCCTGTGTGCCGTCCCAGCACCACCGACTCCTCCCCATCCCACACCCGCACCGTCCCGCCCCGGTCGGCGGAGACGAGCACTTCTCCCGCCGCCGCCACAGCCGTGACGGCCTCATCGTGGCCCGTCAGCACCCGCACCAACGCGCCGCTCTCCACGTCCCACACCCGCAGCGTCCGGTCGGACGAGCCGGAGACGACCCGCCCGCCGGGGAGCGCGGCGACCGCCATCACCGGGGCCTGATGGCCGGTCAGGACGTGCCGCTCCTCCCCGTCCTCCAAGTCCCACACCCGCAGTGTCCGGTCTTTGGAGGAGGAGACGAGCCATCGCCTCCCTCCGGCGACGGCGATGTCAGTTACCTCCTTCCGATGACCGGTCAGGACGCGCAGAGCCCGCCGCGTCCACCGCAGCCCCCACACCTTGACGGTGCGATCCTTCGACGCCGAGACGACCCGCTCCCCGTCGGGCAGGAAGAGCAGCGCGTTGACCTGCTCCCGGTGGCCGGTCAGCGTGTGCAGCCCCACCCCGCGCTCCAAATTCCACAGGCTGATGGTGGTGTCTTCGGAGGCGGTGAGGGCGTACCCATCCACCGTCGCCGCCACGTCGTACAGCGGCCCGTGATGGCCGGGGAGCGTGATGCGCTCCATCCCCAGGGCCAGGCTCCACACCTTGAGCAGCCCATCCTCGGCGGCGGACAGGCACCACTCCCCATCCGCCGTCACCGCCAGCGCACGCACCGGCCCCTCGTGCCCCCGCAGCGTGAACATCAGCCGCCCGCGCTCCCAGTCCCAGGCCTTGACCGTGCGGTCGGCGGAGCCGGAGAGCACCAGACGACCATCGGGCGTCACCGCCACGGCGTAGACCTCGCTCTCGTGGCCGGTCAGCCGGGCGAGTTCCCGCCCCGTAGCGGCCTCCCACACCCGCACCGTCCCGTCGGCGGCGCCGGAGACGAACCGCCGCCCGTCGGGGAGCGCGGCCACGTCCCAGACCGGGCCACCGTGCCCGCCGCAGACGCGCACCGTCCGCCCGGTGGCCGTCTCCCACACCCGAAGCGTCCCGTCCGACGAGGCGGAGACGAGCAGCCCGTCGGCCAGCGCGGCCACTCCGTTGACGCCGTAGCGATGGCCCGTCAGCGTCCGCACCTCCGTACCGCGCTCCCAGTCCCACACCTTGAGGCTCCTATCCTCCGAGGCGGAGACCGCCAGCCCGCCGGGCAACACCGCCACGCGGTTGATGCGCTGCCGATGCCCGCGCCAGTAGCGCGACAAGGTGCCGGAGACCAAATCCCAGTTCTTGAGATAGCCGTCCTCGTACCCGGCGAGAATCTCCGTCCCGTCCGCGGAGGCGACGACGGCCCGCGCCGGCGACCGCCCGTGTACCCGGTAGATGAGCGGGTCGCCCGGCATAGCCAGGCTGGAGGTGAGAGGGCGCAGCCAGACGCGCCCCGTCCACTGCCGGGCCCGCTTCAACAGAGCCTGAATCTCCGGCGAGCGGCAGGCGAGCAATCGCCCCCACAGTTGCCCGGCCAGTTGCGACGGGTCCTCCGCCAGGACGGGGAGGGAGGCGACGAGCGCGTCCCGCAGACGGGCCAGGTGGTTGTCCATCGCCACCCACTCATAACTCCGCATCAACGCCGCCGGCCCGGCGACCTCCAGGTGGGCCTGTAGCCACTCGAAGTTGAACAGCAGCCGCCGCAACTCATCCCGCTCCTGCGCCTCCACCAGGTGACGGGGGAGGTGCGTCCAAAGATAGACCTCGTCGCGGGGGAGCGACTGCCAGCCGGGAGCGGGCGCGTCGGGCGGCAGCAGACGGCGGCAACCGGCGAGCAGCCGCCGCCGGGCGGCCGGGAGATTGTCGTTGCGCCCCCGCAGATACTCTTGTTGTTGGGGATGAAGGCGCAGATGTCGGCCATCCCATCGCGCCAGCGACCGCCGCCCCAAATCGTCGGCCAGCGCGGACGCCTCCTCCGGCGCGACCTGCCACAGGCCGCCCAGCACCGACAGAGGGATGGGAGTCTCCGCCGGGAAGACCGCCAAATCCAGGACACGCGGACGCACCTCCTCCGGCAGGGCCTCGACCCCCACGTGGAGGGGGCGGAACAGGTCGGGGTACGGCGCGTCGGGGAAGCGGCCGGCGAGCGTGTCAGCGTCCACCTGCCGCAGACGGCGCACCAGGGCGGCCCACAGAGCCGGGTCCGCCCCCGTCGCCCCCACCATCGCCCCGGCGACGGCCAATCCCAGCGGCAGATAGGCGCACTCGCGGGCTGCCTC
>JALWUZ010000215.1 GCA_027079895.1 Anaerolineae bacterium | reverse complement strand
CTCCCGCAAAGGCCATTCCAGCCCCTCCGTCACCACACCGGCGGCGTCTCCGGCCAGCGGGATGAGGGAGACGATGTCCCCCGGCTCGCCCGCGATGACCGTCCGGCGGCGGATGACGAACGCCTCTTCCTCCCGACCGACGACCCGCGCGTCCACGCCGGCCAGCGTCGGCAGCGTGAGGAGCAGCAGGTTGGCGATGGTCTGGTCGAGGCGGCCTCCGAGGGCCGCCAGGACGACGATCTCCGTCGCCCCCTCGCGGGCGGCGTACTTGAGGGCCAGTTCCAGGTCGGTCTCGTCCTTGCGCGGCGTGAAGCGGATGACCTGCGCTCCGGCGGCCTCCGCCTGGGCCAGGTCGTCGGCTGTGATGGAATCCAGGTCGCCGATGACGACTTGCGGCGTCAGCCCGGCGGCCAGAACGTGGCGGGCCCCGCCGTCGGCGGCGATGATGAGGTCGTCGGGGCGTATCAGGGCCTGCGTCTCCTGCGGGGTAGGGGGCTCCCCGTTCACGAAAATAACGGCACGCATCGTTCCCTCCTTATGGGATGTGGGGCGCGGTCGTCGGCGGCGCGGCGACCGGCAAAAAGAAACCGCCCCACCAGCGGGGCGGTTTCGCAACGCGGATAGCACTCTCCCTACGCTGGCATTATCCAGGTCAGGTTCGGAGGGTCGGTGCCGGCGGTCGTGTGACCGGGGGCACCCTCTCAGCCCGGCTCCCCAGGCTCCCCTGAGAGGTCTGAGTTGTCAAATAGCGGTCAATGCTGCTCCGGCGGGACGAGCACCCGTCGCAACAGGAACGCGGCCAGGGCCAGCAGCGTCGCCCCGATGCCGAGGTCGAGCCAGGGCACCGTCCAGGTGGTATCCTGCCCCGGCAGACGGAACATGTAGCACTGGACGCAGACGAAGGCCAGCGATGAGCCGCCTACCAGTCCCCAGCCGACGGCCTGACGCCACCACCCGCGCAGGTTCAGCCGGTCGGCGACGAGGAGGGCGGCGATGACGGCGGAGACCGTCGCCAGGACGTGCCAGTGCCCGACGGCCAGCGTCCGCTCCACCGCGCGGTAGGCCGGGGAGCGGTAGGTGCTCAGGTGGGCGGCCAGGTAGATGCCCGGCGCGGTGACGACGACGTTGACGAAGATGAGTTCGAAGAGGACGCCGAACCGCACCGGGTCGGCGAACAGGGCCCGCCATCGCCCGCCGCCCTCCCGCACCAGTTGACGGAAGCCGTAGATGGCGACGATGAACCCGGCCGGGATGAGGAGCAAAATCCCTATGTTGATCAGTTTGTGGGCGTACTCCTCGATCACCATCACTCCCCAGGTCGCCAGGCTGGTGATGATGGTGCCGACAGCCGTCAGCCACAGCGTCCACCGTTGGGCCGGGCCGCGCAGGTCGAACCGGTGGGCGGCGATGAGCAGCAGGGCCACGTCAACGAGGGTCAGCATGATGTGCAGGTGGGCGATGACCGCCCGCTGTCCCAGCGTGTGCTCCGCTACGCGGGTCACGTCCTCGGCCAGGAAAGCCTCGAAGCCGTGACCGAAAAAAGAGGCCGTCACGCCGCCGATGATGGCCGAGATGAGGGTACACAGGGCCATCACCCAGAAGGCGAAACGCTCTAGTGAGAACCCCTCTGCCCGCCAGGGCCACAGTCCCACCCAGAGCACCGCCCCGGCGTAGAAGACCAGGCTCAACCCCACCAGAAAGAGCCCGTGCGCCGTCCAGCCCCAGCCCAGGTAGGCGAACCCCAGGCCGCCGCTGCTGGTGAGGACGTACCCGACGGTGACGGTCGTCTGGACGGTGTGGCGGGTTCGCCCGTCGAAGTCGAGCAGGTCGAGGATGAAGTAGACCAGCGCGGCGACGAAGGGCACCGCCAGGCTGTGGTAGAGCATGATGAGCCGCCCGGCCTTGCCGCTTTCGTCGAGCGCGATGCCCAGGCGGGCCGGGATGTCCAATCCGGCCAGAGGCCCGGTGGCCGACAGTGTGCCCAGAAGGGCGACCAGCACCGCCTCCCAGACGGTGACGGAGAGCAGCAGTCCCTCGGTAGTGTTGAAAAGTGCTCGCAGACGCTTGTGCATTTGGAGATAGCCTCGATGGGATTGGTGCGCGGGCCGTCCCGCAGGAGCATTATACCACAAAAACACACCGGCGGTATTTTGCGTTTAACTCCGGTTTGTGCTATCATCTGCCTGTGGCGACGGTGTTCGTGAGACGGCGAGGAGGCCCCCGATGATTGACCTGGAGATTCGCATCTTCGGCCTGGAGGAGCGCGGCTATCCGGTCGAAATCACCCTCGATGGGCAACAGGAGTTCCCGCGCGGCTATCTGACCGCCGACATCGTGCCCTGGGCCCCTACCGACGACCCGGAGAGCGATGGCCGCCGCCTGTTCGACACCCTCTTCGCCGACGCCGACCTCCGCGCGGCCTGGGCCCAGGCGGTGGGGCAGTCTCGAGAGCGGCGCATCCGGCTGCGGATTGACCCTGCCGCCGCCGAACTCCACACCCTGCCCTGGGAACTGCTCCACGACGGCACCGCCATGCTCTCCGCCCAGGACGCTACCCCTTTCTCCCGCTACCTCCCCATCGCCCTGCCCTGGAGCGGCGCGGTTGAGGAGCGGCCCGTGCGCGTTCTGGTCGTCGTCTCCAACCCCGCCGACCTGGAAAGCCGCTACAACCTCCCCCCGGTGGACGTGGAGCGGGAGCGGGCCGCGCTGGAGGCCGCCTTCTCCGCCGTGGGGGACGAGCATCTGGCGGTGCGTTTCCTCGACCCGCCGGTGACGCTGCGGAAGTTGGAGCACGCCCTGCGGGAAGGGTATCACGTCCTCCACTTCTTGGGACACGGCGCGTTCAGTCGGCGGCGCGGGCAGGCGGCTCTCTATTTTCAGGACGAGGAGGGGAACGGGGCCCGTGTCCTCGACGACGACCTGGTGAACATGCTGGCCCGTCACGGGGCGCGTCCGCGGCTGATCGTCCTCGTCGCCTGCCAGAGCGCGACCCGCGCTACGACCGACGCCTTCCTGGGGCTGGCTCCCAAACTGGTGCGCGTCGGCGTGCCGGCGGTGGTGGCGATGCAGGACGTGGTGACGATGGAGACCGGCCGCCGCTTCGGGGCCGAGTTCTACAGCAGCCTGCTCGCCACCGGTCAGGTGGACCTGGCGGTCAATCAGGCCCGCAGCACTCTCTTGACCGACGGGCGGCCCGATGTCGGCGTGCCGGTGCTCTTCATGCGGCTCAAGTCCGGTCAACTGTGGTCGGCGGAGGCGGACGCCCGCGGGGCCATCCTGGGGACGGACGAGCCGGCCGGGTTCTGGCGGGGGCTCATCAGGAACATCACCCGGCGGCGGAGTACCCCCATCATCGGGCCGCGAGTGCGCGGGCGGTGGATTCCATCTCCCGCCGAAATCGCCTCTCTGTGGGCCGACGAGTACGACTATCCCTACTCGGATCGGGAGAACCTGCCCCGCGTGCTGGAATATATCGCCGTCCGGCAGGGGGAGATGTTCCCCCGCGAGGAGATGTTGGAGGCGATGCGGGAGGCTTTCGAGCAGCACATGCCGTCCTGCTTGAAGCCGGAGCGGGAGTACGACACGCTGGACGAGTTGGTCGCCGCGGTCGGCTGGGAGTCGCTCACCGCCGACGACCCGAACGAGATTCACCGCGTGCTCGCCTCTCTCGACCTGCCGCTCTACGTCACCACCAACTTCGACAATTTCCTCGCCGCCGCGCTGAAATCCCAGGGGAAAAAGCCGGTGCGGGAGATCTGCCGCTGGGATGAGATGCTGGACGACCTCCCGTCCGTGTTCGAGGAGCGGCCCGATTACGTCCCCTCGCCCGAAGAGCCGCTGGTCTACCACCTGTTCGGCAACGAGGAGGAGCCGGACTCGCTGGTGCTGACCGAGGATGACCATCTCGATTTCCTGGTGCGCATCTCCGCCGAGCCGGAGCGCATCCCGAACTACGTCCGGGCCGCCCTGGCGAACAACTCGCTCATCATCCTGGGCTACGGGCTCAACGACTGGGGTTTCCGGGTCATCCTGCGCGGCCTGATGGCGACGACGCAGCGACGGCGGCGGCGGAGCGTCAAGCACATCGGCGTCCAACTGGACCCGCGCGACGTGAGCGTCGTGGACGCTCAGGCGGCGGTCTCTTTCCTGGAGGATTATCTCCAGGAGGTGCGCATCAACGTCTACTCCGGTACCACTCAGCAGTTCATCGCCGAGTTGCGGGAGTGGTGGGAGCGTGAACGGGCTGCTGACGGAGGTGAGCGATGAGAGACAATCCCTACGTCGGGCCGCGCCCCTACACGCGCCGGGAGCAGCGACGTTTCTACGGGCGGTCGCGGGAGGCGCGGGAACTCATCTCCCTGATTATGGCGGAGCGGGTGGTCCTGTTCTACGCCCCCTCCGGCGCGGGCAAGACCTCGCTGCTCAATGCCTCCGTTCTCCCGGCCCTGGCGAACGAGGGGTTCGATGTGCTGCCGACTACGCGGGTGGGAAGCGACTTGCCGCCGGGGGTGTCTCCCGCCGAGGTGTCGAACGTCTTTGTCTTCAGCGCGTTGTTGGGCCTGGTGGACGACGATTATCCCGTCGAAACCCTGACCGACGAGACGCTGCTTTCTTTCCTCCGTCGGCACTGCCCGGATGAGGAGGCCATCGAGGAGGACGAGGATCACCTGCCGCTGCTGGTGTTCGACCAGTTCGAGGAGATCTTCACCACGCACCGGGACCGCTGGCGGGAGATCGAGGGGTTCTTCGAGCAGGTGCGGGACGCGCTGCGCGGGATGCCGTCGCTGGGGGTCGTCTTTGCGATGCGCGAGGATTACGTGGCGGAGTTGGACCCTTACGCCCATCTGCTCCCCCGGCGGCTGCGGGCCCGTTTCCGCATGGAGCGGCTGGACGTGCGCGGCGCGTTGGAGGCGGTGCAGGGGCCGGCCCGGGCGGCCGGGTGTCCTTTCGAGCCTGACGCGGCGGAGCGTCTGGTGAACGATCTGCGCCGGGTGCGGGAGGAGCGTCCCGGCCTGGGCACGACCGAGTTCCTGGGGCCTTATGTCGAGCCGGTGCAGTTGCAGGTCGTCTGCTACCGGCTGTGGGAGAATCTGCCGGAGCAGGAGGATAATCTCATCCAGTGGGAGGATGTGGAGCGGCACGGGGACGTTGACCGTGCCCTGATCGGGTTCTACGAGGAGGCCCTGGAGCGGTGCGTCCGGGAGACCGGGGTCAGCGAGTACGCCCTGCGCCGCTGGTTCGGCGAACGGCTGATCACTCCGATGCAGACGCGCGGGCTGGTGCTGCGCGGCGAAAAGGAGACCGGCGGCCTGCCCAACGCGGCGGTGGATGTCCTGGAGGCCCGGCACATCATCCGCGCCGACCGGCGGGCCGGAGCCCGCTGGTACGAACTTTCGCACGACCGGATGGTGGGGCCGATTCTGCGCTCCAATCGGGAGTGGGAGCAGCGGCTGGCCTTGCGCTACCCCTGGCGTCCGGTGGCCCGGCAATGGGCCCGCACTTACGACGACACGCTGCTCTACCAGGGGGCGGCCCTACAGGAGGCCCTGGACTGGGCCCGGCGCAACCCGGAGCAATTGCTGCCCCACGAGCGGGAGTTCCTGGAGGCCAGTCAGAAGGCGGAACGGTCCCGCGCCCGCGTGCGCAAGTGGCGCATCTTCGGGGTGGTGATGGCGGTGTTGTTGATCGTCCTGCTGGCAGTCACCAACATGGTCGCCGTCAACGCCTGGCACAGCGCGTTGTCCCGCACCTGGGCCTCCGACTCCATCCGTTTCCGCTCCGTAGACCGCCGCCGGAGCCTCATCCTGGCGCAGATGGCGCTCGAAGAGGCGGACACGGTGGACGCGGAGGTCGCCCTGCGGCAGGCGATCATTGACTTCTACCCGCCGACGGTGTTGACCGCTCCCGACGTGGATCACATCTGCAACGTCGCCTACAGCCCCGACGGGCGGCATCTGGCCGCCACTACCGCCGACGGGGTGCTGCAAGTCTGGGACACGTTGGAGGCGCGGCGGGTGCTGACCGTCCCCGTCGTCTCCTCCCGCTGGGTCTGCTGGGGGGTGGACTACAGTCCCGACGGGCGTTTCATCGCCACCAACGGGGATGAGCACACCGTCCGCCTGTGGAGGGCGACGGACGGCGCCCCGTCCGTCACTTTCGAGGGGTACGCGGCTCCGATCTACGGCCTGCGGTTCAGTCCCGATGGCCGCTATCTGGCCGCCGGAGCGCGGGACGGGGCGGTCGTGGTGTGGAATGTGCCGGAGGGTTCCATCGTCGCTATGCTGACCGGTCACAGCGGCGGCATCCCGATGGTGGATTTCAGCCCCGACGGGCGTCTGCTGGCCTCCGCCTCTTGGGACGGGACGGTGCGGGTGTGGGAATTGTCCGCCTCGCCCGACGGCGGGCTGGAAGGGGAGAGGGTGGCGGTGCTGCGCCAACATCTCGGCGGCGTCAACGACGTGGCCTTCAGCCCCGACGGGCGTTATCTGGCCTCCGCTTCCAGCGACCGGACCGCGCTCCTGTGGCGCGTCCCCGCCGCGTCCGGCGAGTGGGGCGGGCCGGTGTTGATGATGACCGGACACTCCGGCTACGTGCGCAATCTGGCTTTCAGCGCGGACAGTCGCTATCTGTTCACCGGCTCGCGCGATGCCACCGTCCGCGTGTGGGATGTGGGCCGCCTCAAGAGCGACCCGGTCGCCCTCCTCGCCGGTCACACCAGCATCATCAACGGCCTCGCCGCCAGCCCCGACGGGCGGTATCTGGCCTCCGGCTCCGCCGACCACACGGTGCGCCTCTGGGATGGCCGCCCGCCGGCGGGCGCCGACTTCAGGACGTTCACGGAGCATCATGGGCGCGTCA
>JALWUZ010000214.1 GCA_027079895.1 Anaerolineae bacterium | reverse complement strand
CAGTATGACGAATATCAGGCCGAACACCAAACCGGGGCCACCCAATCCCAACAGAACCAAGTTCAGCATCCGCTCCCGATGGGCTTCCAATGGATCCTCGGAAAGCGGCTCGACCCAGGGCGCAATCCATTCCTTGAAACTCGTCCAGATAAACATCGGTCTCACACCTCAACTCGGGGGCCAAAGACCTCCACCAACACTTGCAGGGCTTTCTCCGTGCTGTACTCCGGCTGCCACCCCAACCCTCTCAGTCGGTCGTTGGCGGCGACGATCGGATAGCGGCTCAAATCCACCCACTCCGGCGCGAATGGGGAGCGTCCGGTGCGCCACAGCAGCCACATCATCCCCCGCGCCACCGCGTAAGGGAGCGTGAGCACTTTGGCGCCGCGCGAGGCCGCCAACTGGGTCAACGTCAGCCAGTCATCGCTGGTCACGTTGTAGGCTCCTGGGGCCTCCTGGTGAATCATCAACTGCACGGCGCGGGATACATCCTCCTCGTGAATCAGTTGATAAGGCGGGTCGAAACCGCGCACCGCCACCGCCGTAGGGCCCACCAGCGAGGCCATCTGGACCGGGTCGGCATTGGGCCCCACGACGGTGCAGGGCCGCAAGCGGGTGACGACCACCTCCGGGTGCTCCGCCTCCAACTCGTCCAGGTAACGCTCCACCGCCGCCTTGGCCCGGCTGTAGTACAGGCCGGGGTTGGGCCGCAGCGGGGAGTCCTCCGTCAGCGGCACCGGGTTATCGGGATGAAGGCCGTAAGCCACCACACTACTGACGAAAATCAACCGGCGCACTCCCCGCCGGACGGCGGCCCGGAACACGGCCTGCGAGCCGCCGATGTTCACCCCGTCAATCTCGCTCACATCGTCGTGCGGCAGGCGCATGAGGATGAACGCCATGTGGACGAGGACATCCACGTCAGACAACACATCCGCCACGCCGGGGTCGCGGACATCCAGGTTGTGAAACTCCAACTTTCGCCCGCCGTCCCCCGCCGGAGGACGACTATCAATGCCGATGATGCGCTCAACGGCCGCGTCCCGCTCCAAAATCGGCACCAGTACCCGGCCCAGATAACCGGATACGCCAGTGATGGCGATAGTCTTTCCGCTCACAATGACCTCCCCGCCCAAACTACTCGGACACCTTCAATTGAATCACCCCGTCGGAGGCCCGCAGGGCCCGTCCCAACTCGCGGATGGCGGTGCGCAGGATGGAGTCCACATCGGTGGAGGCCCGTACCAACGAGGTGATGTCGGCGGTAAGCCGCTCCCGTTCCGCCCGGCGGCGGGTCTCGTCCAGCAGACGGGCGTTCTCGATCGCCAGGGCCATCTGGTCGGCGACCGCCTCCACCAGCGCGATCTCATCCTCCGACCAGAGCCGCCGCCCCGTAGCGTCCTCCAGCCCCAACGCGCCGATAATCTCGTCCCGCAGGCTGATGGGAGTCACCAACGCCGCCTCCTCCCCGTTGCCGGGGCGGACGAGAGGCTCGCCGCGCCTGATGACCTCCAACGCCTCCGGCGGGGCCTCGTCGCCCAGCGGCGGCACATCCTCCCGCCGACGTTCGTACAGCGGCGGCACGCGGGCGGGCACCAGTTCCGCCCACCGTTCCCGCCCGTACTGCCGCTGAATCTCCTCCATCTCCTGCACCCGCGCCTGCGCCTCGGCGAACAGACGGGCGTTGTCAATGGCGACCCCGATCTGGTCGGCCATCGTCTGCAACACCGGGATGTCCTCTGTCAGGAAGGCGTCCGGCTGTGCGCTCTGCAACGTCAACGCCCCCAGCACACGCCCCCGCGAGCGCAGCGGCAGGGCGATCTCCGACCGCGCGCCGGGCGGCGGGGAGAGCGTCTGCTCCGCGTCGTCCGGGGAGACCATCACCAGCCGCCGACCGCCGGCGATGTAGGCTTTAGCGTTGAGAATGCACCGCCCCACCGCCGACGAGGCATCCACCCGCACCCGATATC
>JALWUZ010000213.1 GCA_027079895.1 Anaerolineae bacterium | reverse complement strand
CCCCTGCCGCTCCCTCATCCCCTCCTCCTTTTCCTCCTCCTCCTAGCCACGTACCCAGCTTCATGTTCGTGATGGACATGCGCTTGAACGACAGCTTCTGTCGCGGAAACTGCTCCAGCCCATCCACCAGCGCGCCCGCGTCACGCCCCACCCCCACGCCGCGGCCCCTGCCCGATGAGGCCCACGTCCCCATCCTGATGTACCACTACGTCTCCGAACTGCCGCCCAACCCCGACCGGTACCGCCTCGACCTGACGGTCTTGCCGGAGAACTTCGAGGCGCAGTTGGAGTATCTGGCGCAGGCCGGCTACCACACCATCACCCTGGCTGACCTCTACCTCTACCTGACCCAGGGGCAGCCGCTCCCGGAAAAGCCGATCGCCCTCACCTTCGACGACGGGTACGCGGACGCCTACGAAGTGGTCTTCCCCCTGCTCCAAAAGTACGGTTTCGTCGGCACCTTCTTCGTCCTCGCCACCCCGGCCCACTTCGAATCGCCGGGCTACATGACCTGGGCCCAGATGAAGGAGATGTCGGACGCCGGGATGTCCATCCAGGCGCACGGGCGCGACCACGTGGACCTGCGCAACCGCTCCTACGACTTCCTGGTCTACCAAATCTTGGGGATTCAGGAGGCCATCCAGTACCACACCGGCCGACTCCCGCGCTTCTTCTGCTACCCGTCTGGGCGGTACGACGACGACGTGATCGCCGTGCTGAAATCGGCCGGATACTGGGGCGCGGTGACGACGGAGTGGGGGCGCACCGAGACCAGGGAGACCCTGTTTATGATGCCCCGCCTGCGGATTCGGGGGAGCGACACCCTGGAAGACTTCATCGCCAAAATCGAAGGGCGGTAAGACAGCCCAAAACACACAAGGAGTGAAACTCATGTCCCTAGACTACGACATCAAAGACCTCAACCTGGCCCCAGGGGGGCGATTGCGCATCGAGTGGGCGGAGCGGGAAATGCCCGTCCTGCGCCTCATCCGAGAGCGGTTCGAGAAAGAGAAGCCGCTCCAGGGAGTGCGCCTTTCCGCCTGCCTCCACATCACCACCGAGACGGCCAACCTGGCCCGCACCCTCCAGGCCGGCGGCGCGGAAGTGGTGCTGACCGCCTCCAACCCCCTCTCCACCCAGGACGACGTGGCGGCGGCGTTAGTCTCCTACTACGAAATCCCCGTCTACGCCATCAAGGGGGAGGACAACGAGACTTACTACAAGCACCTCCACGCCGCCCTCGACCACCGTCCCCAACTGACGATGGACGACGGCGCGGACCTGGTGAGCACGCTCCACAAGGAGCGCAGCGACCTCATCCCCAACGTCATCGGCGGCACCGAGGAGACCACTACCGGCGTCATCCGGCTGCGGGCGATGGCGAAGGACGGCGTCCTGCGCTATCCCATCGTCGCCGTCAACGACGCGCTCACCAAGCACCTCTTCGACAACCGGTACGGCACCGGCCAGTCCACCCTCGACGGCGTCATCCGGGCGACCAACGTCCTCATCGCCGGGAAGACCGTCGTCGTCGCCGGATACGGCTGGTGCAGCCGGGGAATCGCTATGCGGGCCAAAGGGCTGGGGGGCAACGTCATCGTCACCGAGGTGCGCCCCCTGCGGGCGTTGGAGGCAGTGATGGACGGCTACCGGGTCATGCCGATGCACGAGGCCGCTCCCCAGGGGGACATCTTCATCACCTCCACCGGCGACATCAACGTCATTGACCGGCCGCACTTCGAGGTGATGAAAGACAACGCCATCGTCGCCAACTCCGGCCACTTCAACGTGGAGATCAACATCCCCGCCCTGGAGGAGATGGCCGTCGCGCCGCCGCGCCGCGTCCGCCCCTTCGTGGACGAGTACCGCCTGCCCGACGGGCGTCACATCTACCTGCTGGCCGAGGGGCGGCTGGTCAACCTCTCCGCCGCCGAGGGGCATCCCAGCGCGGTAATGGACATGTCGTTTGCCAATCAAGCCCTCTGCGCCGAGTACATGCTCCATCACGCCGACGAGTTGGAGCGCACCGTCTACGCCGTGCCGGAGGACATTGACCAGGAAATCGCCCGCCTCAAACTGCGGGCGATGGGCATCGAGATTGACACTCTGACGCCGGAACAGGAGCACTACCTGGCTTCGTGGGAGGAAGGGACGTAAAGTGACGCTCGACCGCATTCTGGCGATTGATGTCGGCGCCGGGACGCAGGACATCCTGTTGTGGGAAGCCGGGCAGCCGATGGAGAACAACGTCAAACTGGTGCTGCCCTCGTGGACGACCATCCTCGCCCGTCAGGTGAAACGGGCCACCCGCGCCGGGCGGCCCGTTTTCCTCACCGGCAACCTGATGGGCGGCGGGCCGCTGGTCAGCGCGTTGAAGCGGCACCTGCGGGCCGGCCACCCGGCCTACGTCACCCCGCGTGCCGCGCTGACCATCCGCGACAATCTCGACCAGGTGCGGGAGCGGGGCTACACCATCGTCGAGTCGCCGCCGGAGGAGGACGACCTGGTGGTGCTCCACACCCGCGACGTGGACTTGAGCCGGCTGGCGGCGGCCCTGTCGCCTTTCGGCGTCACCCTCCCGGAGACGGTCGCCGTCGCCGTGCAAGATCACGGCTACTGCCCGGACGGTTCCAACCGCCGTTTCCGCTTCCGGCTGTGGCGGGAATTCGTCGAGCGCGGCGGCCACCTCCTCGACCTGGTCTATCCCCGGCCCCCGACCCACTACACTCGCATGCTGGCGGTGCAACAGGACGCGCCCGGCGCGGTGTTGATGGACACCGGCCCGGCGGCCCTGTGGGGCATCTTGGAGGACGAGACCGCCGCCGCCCATCGTGAGGAGGGGTTCATCGCCGTCAACGTCGGCAATCAGCACACACTGGGGGTACTCCTGCGCGGCGACCGCATCCTGGGGCTCTTCGAGCACCACACGGTGTTGATGACGCCGGAGAAACTGGCCGCGCTGGTCGAGCGGCTGCGGGAGGGCGTCCTGACCAACGACGAGGTGTACGCCGACCACGGCCACGGAGCCTACATCGGCCCGGACTACGCCCCCGGCGGCGCGGGGTTCGATTTCGTCGCCGTCACCGGGCCGCAGCGCGGGATGGCCGCCGACCTGGGGTACTACTTCGCCGCCCCTCACGGGGACATGATGCTCACCGGCTGCTTCGGGCTCGTCGCAGCGGTGCGGGCCCGGTCTGAATCGGAGTAGGAGCGGCGCGAAGTGTGGCGAATCCGCCGGCCGGCTGGACAAATCCCTCGAGATGGCGTATCATTCGCCCGTCACGCGCCATCAGTCCGTAGAAAGGAGAGGAATGGATACCACACAACAGTTGCTCAAGGAACTGACCGAAGCCCTGGGCGTCTCCGGTTACGAGAAGGGGGTGCGGGCCATCGTGCGTCGCCACCTGGAGCCGCTGGGAGAGATCGAGCGCGACCGCATCGGCAGCCTGATCTGTCACCTGGGGGAAGGGCGTCCGCGCGTCATGGTGGCCGGTCATATGGACGAGGTCGGCTTTATGGTGAAGCACATCACCGACGAGGGCTTCCTCCGCTTCCAACCGCTGGGCGGCTGGTGGGACCAGGTGCTGCTCGGCCAGCAGGTCATCGTCCAGACCCGCAAGGGAGACCTGCGCGGAGTCATCGGGGCCAAGCCGCCGCACATCGTCCCCCCCGACGAGCGGAAGAAGTTAGTCGAGAAGGAAAAAATGTACATTGACCTCGGCGCCACCTCGAAGGCGGAGGTGGAGGAGGCCGGGGTGCGGATTGGCGACCCGATCGTCCCGGCGTGCGATTTCCACGTGCTGGCGAACGGGAAATCATACCTCGGCAAAGCGTTCGACGACCGGGTGGGCGTGGCGTTGATGATTGACCTGCTGCGTCATTTCGCCGACGCGCCGCACCCTAACGCCCTCTACGGAGCCGCCACCGTGATGGAGGAGGTCGGGACGCGCGGCGCGAAGACCAGCGCGGAGGTGATTGACCCCGACGTAGCCATCATCCTGGAAGTGGACATCTGCGGCGATATGCCCGACACCAAGCCGGAGGAGTCGCGCGTCAAACTGGGGGCCGGGCCCAGTCTGCTGATGATGGACGCCTCGATGATCCCCAACCTCGCGCTGCGCGACCTGCTCATCGAGACGGCGGAGGAGTTGGGGATTCCGTTGCAATTCTCCTCCATGCCCAGAGGGGGCACCGATGGCTCGCGGATTCACCTCCACCGCGCGGGAGTGCCGTCGGTCGTCATCGGCGTGCCCTCGCGGTACATCCACAGCCACGCCTCCATCATCCACAGGGACGACTACGACAACGCCCTCCGGCTGCTGATCGCGGTCATCGAGCGGCTGGACGCCGACACCGTAGCGGGCCTGACCCCTGAGTGACGGGCGTTCGCGCCGGCGATGAGGCAACTGCGCTTGTTGGCGGAGGAGAGCACCGCTCCGGTGCCGGCCGGAGTCCGGCGGCGACCCGTGAAAGACCGTCTGTCCGCCCTGCTCGACGACGGGCTGGACTTCGCGGGAGCGCGGACGGGGTACGCTTCCCACCACCTCCACTCCTTCGCCGCCAAGTTCCCGCCCCAATTGCCGCGCCATTTCATCCTCGGCCTGACCGCGCCGGGCGACCTGGTGCTGGACCCGATGGCCGGCTCCGGCACGACGGTAGTCGAGGCGGTGCTGCTCGGACGGCGCGGCGTGGGGGTTGATTTGGATCCCCTGGCCGTGCAGATTGGCCGCGTCAAGACCGCCGCGCCGCCGGCCGCCGCCCTGGGCGACGCCGGTCGGCGTGTGCTCACCCGTGCCCGCCGTCTGTTCGAGGCGGATGGCCGCTGCGACGAGTTGCTGGCGCAGCGGTTCGACGAGCCCACCCGCGCGTTCCTGGACTACTGGTTTCTGCCGACCACCCAGCGGGAGTTGGTAGCGCTGGTGACTGCCGCGCAGGATGAGCCGGATCCCGCCGTGCGGCGGTTTCTGTACCTGACCATCTCCTCCATCATCGTCACCAAGTCCGGGGGAGTGTCGCTGGCCCGCGACCTGGCCCACAGCCGCCCCCACCGCGACGTCGGCAAAGAGCCCCGCAGCGCGTTCGAGCAGTTCCGCGCCCGTCTGAGCCGCAATCTGCGGAGCGTAACCGATATGCCGTCCGGGGAGCACGCCCTGATCCTCCAGGGGGACGCCGCCCATCTCCCGCTCGCCGGGGATTCGGCGCATCTCATCGTCACCTCGCCGCCCTACGCCAACGCCATTGACTACATGCGGGCGCACAAGTTCTCGCTGGTGTGGCTGGGGCACAGCATCCCCGACCTGTCCGAATGGCGGGCCCGCTACATCGGGGCGGAGCGGTTGGGCGGTTTCGTCCCTCCGCCGCTGCCGCCGCGCTCCGCGGGTGTCGTCCGGGCCCTCGCCGAGCGGGACGGCAAGAAGGCCCGCATCCTGGCCAAATATTTCGTCGCTATGGGACGGGTCTTCGGGGAAATGCACCGCGTACTCCGCCCAGGAGCGGCGGCGATCGTCGTGGTGGGGACTTCGACAATGCGCGGGCTCAACGTCCAGACGCACCTCTGCCTGGCCGAAATGTCCACGCGGGCCGGTTTCGAGGTGGTGCGCATAGCGGAGCGGAAGTTGGACCGCAACCGGCGGATGATGCCGGCCCGTTTTGGCCGTCGGGGGAAGAGCCAGATCGAGGAGCGGATGTATCACGAGTACGTGTTGGGGTTGCTCAAAGCCGCCCGCCGTCCGCTCCCACGCCGGAGGGCGGGAGCGAGGCCGGGAACCCCAACGGCGGATAGAGCGAGTATAGCGAGGACGAATGCACACAGAGAATCACTTTTGGATTGACCGGCCGGTCTTCGTCACCGGCTGCACCGGCTTTCTCGGCTCCTGGCTGACCATCGCGCTGGTCGAGGCCGGGGCCGCCGTCGTCGGCCTGGTGCGCGACGAGGTCTCCTTTTCCCACCTCGACCGGGCCGGGTACCGGGAGCGCATTACCGTCGTGCGCGGCGACGTGACCGATTACGCGCTCCTCGAACGGGCCCTCAACGAGTACGAGATAGACACCGTGTTCCACCTGGCGGCGCAGACCATCGTCACCATCGCCAACCGCGCCCCCCTCTCCACCTTCGAGACCAACATCAAGGGGACGTGGACGGTGCTGGAGGCCGCCCGCCGCACCCCGACCGTCACCCGCATCGCCGTCGCCTCCTCCGACAAGGCTTACGGAGCGGCCGCCGTCCTGCCCTACACCGAGGAGACCCCGCTGCACGGCTCGCACCCCTACGACGTGTCCAAATCCTGCGCCGATCTGATCGCCCAGACCTACGCCGTCACCTACGACCTGCCGGTGGCCGTCACCCGTTGCGCCAACCTCTACGGCGGCGGCGACCTGAATTGGAGCCGCATCGTCCCCGGTACCGTCCGCAGCGTCCTGCGCGGCGAGCGGCCCATCGTCCGCTCCGACGGCACCCCCTTGCGCGACTACCTCTACGTGAAAGACGCCGTCGCCGCCTACATGACCCTGGCGGAGCAGATGGAGCGGCCCGACGTGCGCGGCGCGGCCTTCAACTTCGGGATGGACGCCCCCCGCACCGCATTAGAGATAATCCGTATCATCATCGCCGCCGCCGACCGCCCCGACTTGGAGCCGGTCGTGCTCGACAACGCCCGCCACGAGATTCAGAATCAGTACCTCGACAGCGGCAAGGCGCGGCAGGTGCTCGGCTGGACGGCGCGGTACACGCTGGAGGACGGCCTGCGGGAGACGGTGGCGTGGTACCGCGAGTTCCTCGGCTAAGGTCGCCCGATGAGGACGATGGTGCTCGACCTCTCCACTCCCCGGCTGCTGCTCACGCGGCTCCTGGGGAAAGTCTCACGGGCGGCCTACTTC
>JALWUZ010000212.1 GCA_027079895.1 Anaerolineae bacterium | reverse complement strand
AGTTTGCCGATGATGACGTTCTCCTTCAGCCCCAGGAGCGGGTCTTCGCGCCCCTCGATCGCCGCGCCGGAGAGCACCCGGATGGTGTGCTGGAACGAGGCCGCCGAAAGGAAACTTTCCGTGCTCAGCGAGGCTTTAGTGATTCCCAGGAGCACCGGCATCCCTTTGGCCGGCTGTCCGCCGGACTCGATCACCTTCTGGTTGATGTCCTCCATCACCAGCCGGTTGATCAACTCGCCGGGCAGGAGGTCGGTATCGCCCGATTCGACAATCTGCACCTTGCTCAACATCCGCCGGAAGATGATCTCGAAGTGCTTGTCGTTGATGTTCACCCCCTGGGAGCGGTACACCTTCTGCACCTCGGAGAGCATGTACTGCTCCGTCGCCTCGCGCCCCAGGACGTGGAGGATGTGGAGCGGGTTCAGCACCCCCTCGATCAACTGCGTGCCCGGCTCGATACGCTGCCCTTCCTCCACCAACAGGCGGCCTGTCTGCGGCAGGACGTACTCCCGCTCGTCCCGGTCCTCGTGGATGACGACGATGTGCCGGTCTTCGCGGTGAATCCGCCCGCTCTTCTCGGCCACGATGACCTTCTCGTCCCGCCAGGAGGCGATTGGGTCGCCTTCCTGCACCTCGTCCCCTTCGACGACCAGTATCTTCCAGCCCCGCTTGATGTCGTACTCCATCCGCTCGATCTTGCTGTCCACGACGACGACGCTCCGTTGGTCGCCGACGCGGACGATGTGGACGACGCCGCCGATTTCGGAGATGGGGGCCTCACCGCGCGGCTTCTTGCGGGCCTCGAACAACTCCTCCACGCGCGGCAGGCCGACGGTGATGTCGCCGCCGGCCGCCACGCCACCGGTGTGGAACGTCCGCAGCGTCAACTGCGTGCCCGGCTCGCCGATGGACTGGGCCGCCATGATGCCGACGGCGGCCCCGATGCTCACCAGCCGGCCCCGCGCCAGGTCGCGCCCGTAGCACAGGACGCAGATGCCGTGCCGCAGTTGGCAGGTCATCGGCGAGCGCACCATCACCGCCTCGACCCCGGCCTCGACGATGGCGGAGGCGATCTCCTCGTCAATCTCCTGATTGCGCTCGACGAGTACCGCGCCGGTCTGCGGGTGGACGACCGGAGCCGCCGCCACCCGGCCCACCAGCCGCTCGTACATCGTCTGACCGCCCACGTCGTCCGTCGCCCGAATCCAGATGCCGCCGTGAGTGCCGCAATCGTGGGCGTTGATAATCACATCCTGCGCCACGTCCACCAGCCGCCGGGTCAGATAACCGGCGTCGGCGGTGCGGAGCGCGGTATCGGCCAACCCCTTGCGGGAGCCGTGCGTGCTGATGAAGTATTCCAGCGCGGAGAGCCCCTCCCGCAGATTGCTGCGGATGGGCATGGGGATGATCCGCCCCGACGGGTCGGCCATCAGACCGCGCATACCGGCCAACTGGGCGATGGGCCCGAAGCCGCCCTTCGACGCGCCGGACTGGGCCATAATCGCCACCGACCCGGTGGGCGTCAGGGAGGCGGAGACCGCTTCGGAGACCATCTCACGGGCCCGCGACCACAGTTCGACGGTGCGGGTGTACTGCTCCTCCTCCGTCAGCAGGCCGCGCCGGTACTGACGCTCCACGTCGGCCACGGCTTTCTCCGTCTCCGCCAAAATCGTCTCCTTCTCCTCCGGGATGGTCAGGTCGGAGATGGCGATGGTGGCCCCGGAGCGGGTGGCGTACTTGAAGCCGATGGCCTTGATGCGGTCCACGACCTCCGTCGTCACCTCGTTCCCCAGTTGCCGGAAGCAGACCCCGACCAGTTCCTGGAGCGTCCCCTTGTTCATCGGGCGGTTGATGAAGCGGAGCGCGTCCGGCAGCACCCGGTTGAAGATGCACCGGCCTACCGTCGTCCTCACCGGCTCCGGCGGCGGCGGACGGTGGTCGTAGATCTGGCGGACGACGATCGGCGTGTGCAGCCCGACGTGTCCCAGCGAGTAGGCCAGTTCCACCTCGTCGAGGTCAACGAACGGCTTGGGCGGCTCGTCGGCCAGGGCGGGGTCGTCCATCGTCAGGTAGTAGACGCCCAGGCACATGTCCTTCGTCGGCCCGACGATCGGCTCGCCGGAGGAGGGCTTGAGCAGATTGCGAGGCGCCAACATCAAAATCCGCGCCTCCTCCACCGCCTTCTGCGAGAGAGGGACGTGGACGGCCATCTGGTCGCCGTCGAAGTCGGCGTTGAAGGCGGCGCAGGCCAGCGGGTGCAGGTGAATCGCCTTCCCCTCCACCAGCACCGGCTCGAACGCCTGAATCCCCAGCCGGTGCAGGGTGGGGGCGCGGTTGAGCAACACCGGACGGTCTTTGATGACCTCCTCCAGCACCTCCCACACCTCCGGCCGCTCCCGCTCGATGACCCGCTTGGCCGCCTTGACGTTGGAGGCGTAGTTGTACTCGATCAGTTTGCTGATGACGAAGGGGCGGTAGAGTTCCAACGCCATCGTCTTGGGGAGGCCGCACTGGTGCAGTTTGAGGTGCGGGCCGATGACGATCACCGAACGCCCGGAGTAGTCCACCCGCTTGCCGAGCAGGTTGCGGCGGAAACGGCCTTTCTTCCCTTTGAGCATATCGCTCAGCGATTTCAACTCTCGATGGCCGCGCCGCGAGCGGGCCTTCCCCCGCTGGCTGTTGTCAATGAGGCTGTCCACCGCCTCTTGCAACATGCGCTTCTCGTTCCGCACGATGACGTCCGGTGCGCCCAGGTCGAGCAGCCGCTTGAGGCGGTTGTTTCGGTTGATGACCCGGCGGTAGAGGTCGTTCAGGTCGGAGGTGGCGAAGCGCCCGCCGTCCAGTTGCACCATCGGGCGCAGGTCGGGGGGGATGACCGGGAGGACGGTCAGAATCATCCACTCCGGGCGGTTGCCCCCCTTGCGGAACGCCTCGACGACTCGCAGCCGCTTGGTCGCCACCTTACGCCGCTGCTTCGACGTGCCATGGCGGACTTCGTGCCACAGTTCTTTCGCCAGTTTGTCCAGGTCGAGGTTGCGGAGGATTTCGTGGAACGCCTCCGCCCCCATTCCGGCCCGGAAGACCTGCCCCCACTTGCTCTTCAACTCCCGCAGACGGGGCTCGTTGATGAACTGGCACTCGGCCAGCCCCAGCAGTTCCTCGCGGTCCGCTTTGGCGCGGACGCGCACCGCCGCCACGTCAATGAGCAACTGTTCCTTGATGCGGGAGGACTCCCTGGCCGTCTCCGCCCGCCACTGCTCCAATTCCTCCTCCAACGCGGCGGTCTCCGCCGCCTGCCGGGCCTGGCTCTCCTCTTCGAGCGTGCTCAGATAGTCCTGGACGATCTGGCTGAGCGCGGTCAGGTGCTCGCCGCTGACGACGGTATCCTTCTCGACCACGATGGCGCCGGTCGGCTTGAAGACGAGGGGGGCGACGAGAGTAGTGCCCTGCCGCTCCTCGATTTTCCGCTGGAGGGCCTGGGCTTCCTGGATGACCTCCTCGGTGGCGGCGGCCAGTTCCTCCTCGAAGCGGGCGCGGATGCGGGCGAGTTCCTCGTTGATACGGGCCTCCTCCTGCGCCAGCCGCTCCTCCAGCGCGGCGATGCTCTCCTGAGCCGCCGCGTCCAACTGGGCCTGCTTCTCCTGACTTTCGTTCTCCAGCCGCTTGAGGGCCTTCTGGCGGGCCTCCTCGTCAACGTGGGTGATCACGTACTGGGCGAAGTAGAGCACCCGGTCCATATCGCGCTTGCGGATACCCAACAGCGTGCCCAGGTAACTGGGCACCCGGCGGGTATACCAGATGTGGGCGACCGGGGCGGCCAGTTCGATGTGGCCCATCCGCTCCCGGCGCACCGTCGAGCGGGTCACTTCGACGCCGCACTTGTCGCAGACGATGCCCTTGTAGCGGATGTTCTTGTACTTGCCGCAGTAACACTGCCAGTCCTTCGTCGGGCCGAAGATGGCCTCGCAGAAGAGGCCGTCCTTTTCGGGGCGCAGGCGGCGGTAGTTGATGGTCTCCGGCTTGGTGACTTCGCCGTAGGACCAGGAACGGATTTGTTCCGGGGAGGCCAGACTGATGCGCAAAGCGCGGAAATCGCGGGCTTCTAGTTCGTGTTCGGTTTGATCTCTCATCAACTTCACCTACCGGGGGATTTTCAACATGCACAAAAGAAGCGCACGAGGTCTGTACTCACGCGCTTCAGCGGGGACAAGAGGGCTTTCATCGTCGGGCCATTATAACTTCTACCGGTATTTTGTCAAGGCGCGGTCGGGCCGGTTAGGGCTTTTCGATCGCCATCGGAGGGCGACGGCACTGCCATCGCCTACCCCTTTGACAGTAGTTGACCGTCGCACTCGTTTGCCCACTGCCGACTGAAATGTTATAATATTTCGTTCCCCTGACACGCCGCCCGGCGTGTCCTTACCCGCTGTCTCACTCGCGTGTCACTCTTCGTTCGCACAACATCATATCTCGAAGGAGGTGCTGCTATGAAGACCGTCGTAGCCGGAGCCCTGGGAGAATGCGTCCACGTCGCCGGGGTGATGAACTTCCTGCGGCTGGCCGAGATGGCCGGCTGGCGCACCGTCTTCCTGGGGCCGGCGGTTCCAATCGAGGAGATTCTGCGCGTGGCCCGCGCGGAGCATGCCGACCTGGTCGGCGTCTCTTACCGGCTGACGCCGGAGACCGGCGAGCGGCTGCTGGCGGAGTTCGCCGAGGAGGCGGACGACCTGCGGGCCGCCGGGGTGCGGTTCGCCTTCGGCGGGACGCCCCCCGTCGCCGAACGCGCCCAGGCGATGGGTTTCTTCGAGCAGGTGTTCGAGGGCGGGGAGCCGCCGGAGGCCGTCCTGGCCTACCTGCGCGGACAGTCGCCGGACAATCTCACCGAGGCCGACTTCCCCCAGACCACCGTCGAGCGCATCCGCTGGAAGTCGCCCTATCCCATCATCCGGCACCACTTCGGCCTGCCGACGGTGGAGGCGACCCGCACCGGCATCGCCCGCATCGCCGAGGCGCAGGTGCTGGACGTCATCTCGCTGGGCATTGACCAGGACGCCCAGGCCAACTTTTTCCATCCCGAACGGCAGAACCCCCGCCGACGAGGGGCCGGCGGGGTTCCGGTGCGCACTCCCGACGATTACCGCGCCCTCTACGCCGCCAGTCGGCGCGGCAACTACCCCCTCCTGCGCACCTACTCCGGCACGGACGACTTCATCCGCCTGGCGGAGATGTACGTGGAGACGATCAACATCGCCTGGTGCGCCATCCCCATCTTCTGGTTCAATCAGATGGACGGGCGCGGCCCCTGGGACTTGGAGGGCTCCATCCGCGAGCATCAGCGGGTGATGGCCTGGTACGGCGAGCGGGACATTCCGGTGGAGTTGAACGAGCCGCACCACTGGGGCATGCGGGACGCGCCGGACGTGGTCTTCGTCGTCGCGGCCTACCTTTCCGCCTACAACGCCCACGCCTTCGGCGTTCGGGACTACATCGCCCAGATGATGTTCAACAGCCCGCCGGGGCTTTCGGACGCGATGGATCTGGCGAAGATGTTGGCGATTCTGGAACTGATCGCGCCGCTGGCGGGGGATGATTTCCGCATCTGGCGGCAGACCCGCACCGGCTTGTTGAGTTATCCGCTGGACGACGACGCGGCCCGCGCCCACCTCTCGGCCAGCGTCTACCTCCAGATGGCGTTGCGCCCCCACATCCTGCACGTCGTCGGGCACACGGAGGCCCACCACGCCGCCACCGCCGACGACATCATCGCCGCCTGCAAGATGGCCCGCCGTGCCGTCGAAAACGGGCTGCGCGGACAGCCGGATATGACCGCCGACCCGCTCGTCCAGGAGCGGAAGGCGGAGTTGGTGCGGGAGGCGCAGGTCACTTTGGAGGCCATCCGGTCGTTGGCAGACGAGGGGGTGGACGACCCGCTGACCGACCCGGCGACGTTGACGCGGGCGGTGACGGCGGGGGTGTTGGACGCGCCCCATCTGCGCAACAACCCCTTCGCGCGGGGCGCGGTCGTCACCCGGATTGACTCGCGGGGAGCATGCGTGGCGGTGGACCCCGCCACCGGTGAGCCGTTGACGGAAGAGGAGAGATTGAGGAGATTGGAGGTGTGGAAATGAGCGAGAAGAAGACCCATTACACCGTCATCGGGGCCGGGCACGGCGGCAAAGCGATGGCCGCCGACCTGGCCGCCAAAGGCTTTCAAGTCACTCTGTACAACCGCACGCCGGACCACATCCGGGAGATCGCGGCCCGGCGGGAGATCAGTCTGAAATACGAGGACGGCTCGGTCTGCGACTGCCGCCTGACCCGCGTCACTTCGGACATCGGGGAGGCGTTGGAGGACGCGGATGTGGTGATGGTGGTCGTCCCGGCGTCGGGACATCGGGAGGTGGCCCGCAATTGCGCCCCCCACCTGCGCGATGGGCAGATCGTCGTCCTGAA
Organism: Anaerolineae bacterium; assembly: GCA_027079895.1. Lineage (GTDB taxonomy): Bacteria > Chloroflexota > Anaerolineae > B4-G1 > B4-G1 > JALWUZ01. The sequence continues at coordinate 435 of JALWUZ010000212.1, read as the reverse complement.
CCCCGGACGCACCGGCGGGGCGTTGGAGTTCCGCGAGATCATCAGGAAGGAGGGCTGCACCGCCGATGTGATCGTGGCCGAGGCGGGGACGTTCATCTTCGCCAGCCGGAGCACCGGTTTGGCCCAGGCCCGCATCTTCCGCCGCAAGAACACCGTCCCGTTGGCCGCGCTCCCGGCGACCCGCACCGGTCACGTGTTGGAGGCGATTTACGACGCCTATCCCCAGTTCATGCCGGTGCCGGACGTCCTCCACACCAGTTTGGACAACATGGGGGCGATCTTCCACCCTGCGCTGACGCTGCTCAACGCCGGGTGGATCGAGCGGACGAAAGGGGATTTCCAGTTCTACATTGACGGCGTGACCCGCTCGACGGCCCACGTCCTGGAGGTGCTCGACCGGGAGCGCGTGACCGTCGCCGCCGCGCTGGGAGTGCG
>JALWUZ010000211.1 GCA_027079895.1 Anaerolineae bacterium | reverse complement strand
CGTAAGGTGCTCTCTTTCGTTGATGAGGATGAGGTGGTTCGCTGGACGCAGGAATTGGTGCGCATCCCCAGCGTCTACCGCCCGGAGAAGGGGGAGGCCGAGGAGCCCGCCGCCCGCTGGGTCGAGGAGCGGCTCAAGGAGATCGGCCTGGAGACTCATTTCGAGATAGTCGTCCCCGGACGGCCCAACGTCATCGGCATCCTGCACGGCGCGGAGGGCGGCAGCGGCAAGACGCTGATGTTCGAGGGCCACACCGACGTCGTCACCGAGGGGGACGCTTCTCAATGGACGTACCCTCCCTTCTCCGCCCAGATCGTGGACGGCAAGATGTACGGGCGCGGGGCGAACGATATGAAGGGCGGGCTGGTGGCCGCCATCTGCGCCATCAAGGCCCTCGCCCAGAGCGGCGTCAAACTTGGCGGCGACATCCTCCTCGGTGCGGTGTGCGACGAGGAAGGGCACATGCTGGGCATCAAGCATTTCGTCGAGCAGGGCTGGGCCGACCGGGTGGACGCGGCCATCATCTGCGAGCCGGAGGAGAATCACCTCTGCATCAGCCAGAAAGGGGTGATGTGGGTGCGCGTCGTGGCGACGGGGAAGATGGCGCACGGCGCAATGCCGCTGACGGGGGTCAACTCCGCCTACCCGATGGCGGAACTACTGGTGCGTATGCGGGAGTTGGAGGCGGAGCAGATCCGCACTCACGGCAAGCACGAGTTCCTGGGCCAGCCGAGCATCACGCCGACCATCCTCCGTTCGCCGGTCCACGGCGAGCCGCAGAACAACGTCATGCCGGAGCAGACCGAGGTCATCCTCGACATCCGGCTCATCCCCGGCCAATCGCCGGAGGAGATTGCAGATCGCATCCGCGCCGTCGCCGACGAGATTCACGCCCAGGATGAGCGGGTCAAGTTCGACGTGGAGGTCATCGAGGCCCGCGCCCCCACCGCCACCGACCGGGACGAGCCGGTCGTGCAGGTGTTGGACCAGGCCTACCGCGACCTGACCGGCAAGGAGCCGGTCTACGGCGGCGTGCCTGGCTCCACCGACGGGACGATACTCAACAGCCGGGCCGGCGTGCCGATCGTCACCTGCGGGCCGGGCGACATCTACATCCCCCATCACGTGGACGAGTGGCTGGGGCTGGACGAGTTGATCGAGGCGACCAAGTTGTACGTCCTGGCGGCCATGCGCTTCCTGGGGGTGGCCGAGGAGTGAGCGGCAGCATCCTTTCGTCGAGATAGGGGTTATAACATGCGCAACTCGATCACCGACGTACCGGGCCTCAAGGTGGGACACTACACCGACCCCGTCGGGATTACCGGTTGCACGGTGGTGCTCTGCCCGGAGGGGGCGGTCGGCGGGGTGGACGTGCGCGGCTCCGCCCCCGGCACCCGCGAGACCGACCTCATGCGCCCCGTGCGGCTCGTCCAGGAGGTACACGCCGTGCTCCTCAGCGGCGGCAGCGCATACGGCCTGGATGCGGCCGGCGGCGTGATGCGCTGGCTGGAAGAGCAGGGGGTCGGATTCAACGTCGGTGTGGGGGTGGTGCCGATTGTCCCGGCGGCAGTGCTCTTCGACCTGACCATCGGCGACCCCCACGCCCGTCCCGACGCCGCGGCGGGGTACGCGGCCTGTCAGTCGGCGGACGACGGCCCCGTCGCCGAGGGGAACGTCGGGGCGGGGACCGGGGCGACAGTCGGCAAACTGTTCGGCCCCAAGTTCGCCACCAAGAGCGGCCTGGGTTCGGCGAGCGTCAAAATCGGCAAGGGGATCATCGTCGGGGCCCTGGTGGCTGTCAACGCCTTCGGGGACGTGGTGGACCCGGAGACGGGCCGCATCCTGGCCGGGACGCGCAAGCCGGTCGTCGGCGGCTTCGTGGACACGGCCCGCCGCATGCAGGGCGACCTGGGGCAAACGATCCTGGGGTTCGCCAACACCACCATCGCCGTCGTCGCCACCAGCGCGTACCTGAGC
>JALWUZ010000210.1 GCA_027079895.1 Anaerolineae bacterium | reverse complement strand
TCTTTACTCTATGAGCCAGGTGTTTGCTTCGAACCCCCTGCAGCCGGAGTGCGAAAACCCGCCTTCCCCATTCCGGCCTTGACAATCCCATCGGGGTACAGTAAGATACCCCCGCTATGCTGAGAGCCATCACCTTCGACTTCTGGGGCACCCTGTATCACAACGCCTTCGCCCGTGAGGAGCGGCTGCGGATGCTGGGCGAGGCCCTGGCCGCCGACGGACAACCCCGCTCCTGGGAGTCCCTGGAAGCGGCCTACAAGCACGCCTGGGGCGTCTGGAAACAGGTCTGGCGGGAGGAGCAACGCTCGTTGCCCCCCGCCGACTGGCTACAGGAAGTGCTCGCTTTCCTCGACGCCGACCTGCCGCCGGACGTGAGGCCGGGCCTGCTCCACTCCATCGGGAAGATCTACCGCGCGAGCGGCGAACCGCGCCTCGTGGCCGGGGTCGCCGAGGTGCTGCCCCGGCTGGCCCGTCGCTACCGGCTGGGCCTCATCTCCGACGTGGGACTGACGCCGGGCCGGGAGTTGCGCCGCGTGTTGCAGCGGGACGGGCTGCTCCCCTATTTCACCGCCTTCGCCTTCTCCGACGAGACCGGCGCGGCGAAACCCCACCCCCGCCAGTTCCGGCATGCCCTGGACGGCCTGAGAGTCCCGCCGGAGGAGGCCGTCCACATCGGCGACCTGCCGGAGACCGACATCGCCGGGGCGCACAACATCGGGATGAAGGCCGTCCTCTTCCTGGGAGTGAATCAGCGGGAGGACGGGCGGTCGCTGGCCGACGCCGCCTTCTCCCACTACGCCGAGTTGGAACCCATCTTGGAGCGATTGGAATGAAACTCTACGAGTACGCCGGCAACCTCCACATACACACTCCCTACTCCGACGGCACAGCCCTCCACGCCGACGTCGCGCGGGCGGCGGCCCAGGCCGGACTGGATTTCGTCATCGTCACCGACCACAACGTCTGGGTGGACGGCTGCGAGGGCTACTACGACCGGGTGCTCCTGCTGGTCGGGGAGGAGATTCACGACGTGCGCCGCCGTCCCCAGGCCAACCACCTGCTGGCCTACAACGCCGAGGCGGAACTCGCCCCGCTGGCCGCCGACCCGCAGCAGTTGATAGACGAGGTCAACCGGCGGGGCGGATTCAGTTATCTCGCCCATCCCCACGAGTACGGCAGTCCCCTCGCCCCCGGCCTGAACGCCATCCGCTGGGAAAACTGGGAAGTGACCGGCTACGTCGGATGGGAGATCTGGAACTACATGTCGGAGTTCAAATCCCTCCTGCGCCACAAACTGGCGGCGGTCTACTACGCCTACTTCCCCAGCCGGGGGATTCGCGGGCCGTTCCGGGACACCCTCCGGCACTGGGACCAAATGCTGGCCCAGGGCTGGCGCATCGCGGCCATCGGTGGCGCCGACGCTCACGGTGAGGAGTACTCGCTGGGCCCGCTCCGCCGCGTCCTGTTCCCCTACGAGTACCTGTTCCGCTGCGTCAACACCCACATCCTTACCCAGAGGCCGCTCACCGGCAACCTGGAGAACGACAAGGGGCTGGTCTACGACGCCCTGCGGCACGGCCATACCTGGGTAGGATATGACCTGCTGGGGGACACGGCCGGTTTCCGCTTCTACGCCCGCAGTTTCACCAACGAGGCGACAGTCGGGGACGAGTTGCTGCGGGCCGGGGCGACCAAGTTCGAGGTACAGACGCCCCACAGCGGCGACATCCGGCTCCTGGTCAACGGGCGGGTGGTGGCACGGGCCAGGGGACAGAGCCTTCAGCACATCTCCGCCGACCCCGGCGCGTATCGGGTGGAAGTCTACCGGGGAGGGCGGGGGTGGATCTTCCGCAGCCCGGTCTACGTGGTGTGACGCCGCTACCCCATCAACGAGAGGTGCGCAATGCCTGTTCAGCCACAGCGGGGGCTCCGGTGGATCGAGACTTACGTCCCCGGCAAGCCCATCGAGGAAGTGCAGCGG
>JALWUZ010000209.1 GCA_027079895.1 Anaerolineae bacterium | reverse complement strand
GGACGAAGTAGACGCCGTTCAGGAAAGCGTCCCGCAGGCGGGCGGCGACCTCCAGGGCCAGCCGCGTCTTGCCGCTGCCGCCGGGCCCCCACAGCGTCAACAGGCGGCAGTCGGGATGTGCCAGCCGCCGGGCGATGCCCCGCAGTTCCCCCTCCCGCCCGACGAAGGCGGTCGGTTGCGGTGGCAGCGGCGGCGGCGCGGCCCGGCGTGAGTCCCGGATGCGCTCGTAGAGGGCGGTCGTCTCCGGCAACGGCTCCACCCCCAAATCGGCGGCGAGCAGACGGCGGCAACGCTCGTACTGTGCCAACGCCGCCTCCCGCTGCCCGGCGTGGGCCAACAGCCACATCAGTTGCCGATGGCCGTCCTCCCGCCAGGGGTTCATCTCCAACAGCCGCTCGGCGCACCGGATGGCGCGACGGTACTCGCCGCGCCGGGCGTGATGGGCTGTGAGCCGCTGGAAGGCCTCCATCGCCTGGGTTTGGAGGCGGGCCCTGGTCAACAGCACCCACTCCTCGAAATCCGGTGCGCCCCGCACGTACAGCCCGACCATGAAGTCCCCGCGATACAGTTCCGCCGCCCGCCGCAGATTGTGGAGCGGCGCGTGGCCGTCCAGGAGACGTCTGAACTCCTCCACGTCCAGCCAGTAAGGAGCCGTGCGGTCGAAGGAGACCGTCTGCCGGGTGACGAGCAGATGCCCTCCGACCAGACGCCTCAAGTTGCTGATAGCCTTGCGCAAGTTGCCGAGGGCGGCCTCCTCCGACTTCTCCCCCCAGAGGAGCCCCGCCAGCGACGGGCGCGGGTGCGGCCGGCCGGTGACGGCCAGATAGCACAACAAAGCCTGCGCTTTGGCCGAAACGAAGCCCGTCACCGGTTCGCCGTCCAGGGTGATCTCGATGTTCCCCAGCAAACGGAGGGCCAGTTTTCCGCTCACGACTTCTCCAAATATGCTTCCGCTCAGTTCACGAAAAATTCACGCTCATAAGTTAAAATTGCGTGACTGTGGCAGCAAGCGGCCGCCGGAATGGTACACTATTTGACGTGAACGTGCAAGCCCAGCGGAGGGGATTCAGGTGAAGCGCGAAGCGGGAGCGACACCAGATGAGACTGCCGAAAGGCTGGTCTACCTCCTCCGCTGCTGGCAGGAGGAGACGAATGGCCAGGGGCGGCAATGGAGATTCAGCCTGGAAGGCACACAGCAAGAAGAACGTCACGCCTTCGGCTCGCTGGACGACCTGGTGGGTTTCCTGCGCCGCCACCTGGATGATGTGTCCAGGCAGAGGCAGAACCCCACGGCGGCCCGGCGTTCTTATTCCAACGGGAAATGGGTATCCGGGAAACCGCGCAGAGCACCCATCTCGCACCGTGAGAACCCCGACAGCCGCCCTGAGCGGCACGGGAACGGCGATGGTATCCCTGGGATACCCCACTATGTCAGCCAAACGATGACCAAATACGAGGAGGTGAAACTATGAGATCTAAGTCCGTCAGAACCGGTCTGGCTTTCTCCCTGGCCCTCGTGATGTTACTGGGGGCGCTCACCCTGTTGCGGATGTGGCATCCCGCTGTGCCCGTCCGGGCCTATGGGAATAGCGGTGTTCTCTATGTGGCTTCCGGCGGGGACTGCGGCTCGGCGTCGCCCTGCTACAGCAGCGTCCAGGCGGCGGTGAACGATGCCAGCAGCGGCGACGAGATCCGCATCGCCGCCGGCACTTACAACGAGAACGTGACCATTGACAAGAGCCTTGCCCTGCGGGGCGGCTACACTACCACCGACTGGACCGTCTCCAACCCCATCTCCTACCCCACCGTGCTCAACGGCGGCGGGACGGGGCGGGTGATTGCCGCCACCACCTCGGGTGTTGACCTCACCATCGAGAACCTGGAGATCACCAACGGGCAGGGCGGCATCCAAATCTGCGGCCAATACGACCAGGCTTGCGACATCAACGCCACCATCCGCAACTGCTACATCCACGACAACAGCACCTCCGGGGAGGGCGGCGGCATCTACGCCAAACTCAACAACGGCTACACCATCCACATCGAGGACTGCCGCATCGTCAACAATACCGCCAGCGGGACGTTCGGCGGGGGCGGCGTCTTCGCCTACTACGAGCCCAACGCCATCCTCATCAACAACGTCATCACCGGCAACACCGCCAGCGGCGGCGGGCAGGCCTACGGTGGCGGGGCATACGTGGGAGGCACCTCCTGCACGGTAAGCGGCAACCTTGTAGCCCAGAACTCCGGTTCCGGCGGCCTCTACGTGAGTTGTAACTCCCCCACCGTCAGCGATAACCGGGTGTGGGGGAACAGTTCTGGGCCGTATGAGACCGCCGGCGGGCTGTACGTTGAGATCCCCACTTCCGGCAGCGGCCTGGTGAGCGGCAACGTCATCACCAACAACTCCCACACCTGTGGCTCCTGTTCCTATGCCGCCGGCGGCCTGACGGCGAGGGGGTCGCTCACCGTGCGGGGCAACGTCATCACCGGCAACAGCGGCGCTTACGCCGTCTACGCCGGGGGCAACGTCGCCTTCGAGAACAACCTCATCGCCGACAACCGGCCCGGCGCCGGCCACGACGCCGTGCATCTGGATACGGACACCAACTCCAACTGCGGCACCGACGACGCCTACACCTACCGCTTCGTCCACAACACGGTGGCCCGCAACGGGAACACCACCGCCGTGAAAATCCCGGCCCCGTACAACAGCAACTGCCCTGCCACCGCTTACATCACCAACACCATCGTCTACAGCCACGCCCTGGGGGTGAAAGCCGTCTCCAACAGCGTGGCCTACGTGTATCACTCCCTCCTGAGCAACACCACCAACGTTTCGGGCAACGTGACGGTGGGAGCAGGGATGTACTACACCGAACCCCTCTTCCTGGCCGACGGCTATCACCTCGCCGCCGACTCCCCGGCCAAAGACGCCGGCACCGGGAGCGGCTTCGACTACACCGACGTAGACGGCCAGATGCGCCTGATGGGGCCGTTCACCGACATCGGCGTGGACGAGGCGGTCTACACCGCCACCGTCTCCCTGAGCAAGGCCCGCCAGGGGAGCGGCACCGCCCAGGCCGGGCAGCCCATCTCCTACGTGCTCACCGTCTCCAACGCCACCTCGTCCGTCTGGCGGCCCGACGTGCAGGTAGTGGACGTCATCACCTCGCCCTACCCACTGGCGGGGGTGCGGGGCATCGGCGGTAACGCCAACGTCTCCTGCCAGGCCGGGGGGAGCATCATCACCTGCACCTACCAGAACGTGCCCACCGACTCCGCCTACGTCGCCACCGTGGTGGTCACGCCGGGCATCCCTACCCAGCAGAGCACCCAGGGCTTCGAGTCCACCGACAACCTGAACATCGGAATCCCCGACAACGGCTGTAGCAGCCAGAACTACGCCACGCACACCATCGCCGTGAACGAGTCCGGCACCATCCTCGACGTGGACGTGTTCGTCAAGAGCATCACCCACACCTACGACGGCGACCTGGGCATCTACATAGAGGGGCCGGACGGCACGCAGGTGGAACTGTCCACCGGCAACGGCGGCAGCGGCGAGAACTACGTCAACACCATCTTCGACGATGAAGCGAGCACTTACATCGCCGACGGCTCTGCTCCCTTCACCGGGCGATTCCGGCCCGAAGGCTCCCTGAGCAATTTCGACGGCAAGTCCCCCAACGGCAACTGGACGCTGCGGGTGTGCGATGCCGCCCAGGATGACACCGGCACGCTGAACGGTTGGGGGCTGACGCTGACGCTGCAATCGGAGATTGCCCAGACGGTCTCGTGGGTGATCACCGACACCGCCTCGCTAGAGGTGCTGGACGCCTACGACCCGATCATCACCGACAACGTGGCCGGGCCGGTCACGGTCACGGCGGTCTACACGCCGCCCGTTCCCGACGTGTGGGTGAGCAAGTCGGCTCCGCGGTTCGCCAGGCCCAACCAGGTCATCACCTACAGCATACAGTGGGGCAACCAGGGGGAGGCCGACGCCGCCGACGTGGTGCTCACCGACGCACTGCCCGCCGATGTGACCTTCGGAGCGGCCGACGGCAGCCCAACTCGCAATGGGCGGTATCTGACCTGGACGCTGGGCACGGTGAGCGCGGGGGCGAGCGGGGCCTACGTCATCACCGCCACCACCAATTCCGGCCTGCAAGACGGGACGGTCATCACCAACACGGCCAGCATCGCCACCTCGACGGGCGGCGACTCGCCGGTGAACAACACCGCCGTGGCGACCACCACCATCTATCAGTTGGGCGGGGTGAACATCGTCCTGAACAAGCAGGCCACCCAGCAGGCCACGCCGTATTCGGGCCAGAGCCTGCCCAACGAGATCGTCTACACGGTCACCGTCGCCAACACCGGTCAGGTGGACGCCAACGTCACGATGGAGGACCCCATCCCGCAGGGGACCCAGTACGTGGACGGGTCGGCCCGGGTGCTTCAGGGCGGCGGCACCGTCCAGTACGATTCCTCCGGCAAGGTGATCTGGGAGGGAGTGGTGCCCATCGGCCAGTCGGCGATGGTCGAGTTCCGCGTCCTGGTCGTCTCCTGCGACGGCGTGGACTGCGGGCGCATCCGCAACGTGGCAACGGCGGTGGTGCAGGGAGTCTCGTATCAGTGGACAGCCCAGGCGGAGACCATCGTCAAGTGCCCCGACCTGCACGTGGAGGCGCAGATTCCGAGGAACGTGTTCTTCAGGCCGGTAGGCTACCACGAGTACGAGGTGGTGGTGAGTTACGACAACCGGGGTGACTTCAAGGCCCCCGGCACGCGGATCGTCGCCAACCTCCAGAGCGACAACAGCAAGTTCGTCTCCGCCAACCCCCTGCCGTCGCAGAGGGCCAACGATCGCCAGTGGCACTGGGACGTCGGCGACCTGGACCCGGCCACAGGCGGCCAAATCCGCATCCTGGTGCGGGTCACCCGGTGGGACAACAACGGCTACCCCATCTCTATCGGCATCACCACCGAGCCGGAGTGGTATGAGTGCCAGAGCAAGCAGAACGACGACAGCGCGGTCGGCACCACCTACCCCGCGCGGGCGACGCTGGACAAGAAGGGGCGCATCTGGTACAACCCCAACGGCAAGGACGGTCCCACGATGGGGGTGGAGTGGATCATCTACGGTCGCTACGATAACGCCTACCCGGATAGACCACCGATGGACAAGATGCGGGTGCGGGACGACTGGCCGATCACTTTCACCTTGCGGCAGGTCGAGTGGAACTGGGGGCAACAGTCTTCTTACGCCATCGTAGAGAACACCCGGCCTTCGGCGCCGCGAAGGACATCCAACCTCACGACGACCACGTATTCCTGGGAGAACTCCTACGCCATCGTGGAGGGGAGCCAGGTTTACGGGCGGCTCAACGGCGATGCGCCGGCCTACAAGATCCAGGCCGGGAAGACGATCATCAACGTGGCCAGGATGACGGGCACGGTGAAGTCGGGCGACGGGGTCATCGGCGTGATGACCGAGAGGTCGGCCACGAGCACGGTGGAGGTGCCGCTGCTGGCGCCCAGGCTGATCCAGCCGGAGCAAGGACAGGTCTGTCCGGGCCCCGTGCCGGTCAAGGTGCAGGCCCAGCCGTGGGTTACTGTCGAGGTTCGCAGCGAAGCGCTGGGCGGCACGTTGGCCACGGGCCTGGCAAATCAGGACGGCCTGTTCGAGACCACCATCCAGATGCCTCAAAACCGATTGGTCGCCATCTCCGCCTTGGCCTCTATCGAGGGTGAAGCGAAGTCGTCCAACATCGTTCTCCTGGATTCGCGGAACGTTCACTGGAACCCCCAGACCTCGGAGTGGGTCGGCACAATCAAAGACGGGGCGCTCAGAGGACAGTTCCTGCGCCTGAGCTTCAGAAACGAGGAGGGGAAATATTCCACGCAGGACTGGCAGATGCCCGGCGCTTACGGCTTCTGGGACACATCGGTACACCTGACCCCTTGCGCGGACGTCTGCCCCCAGGGTCAGCGGCACGAGATCGTGATCGAAGCCGATGGAGTGGAGTACCACGGGAACTACGACGAGATGGCGAATCAGTTCGTGGTCAACGTTACCGGCACAGCCCACGACGTGAAGATCAAGAGCCGCTGCGTGGACGAGCAGACCGGCCAGGTGATGAGCGAGCAGGTCAACGGGGGACAGATCCTCATTGACCCCGACGGCTTCGTCTTCGACGTGGACGCCGGCGGTGGCTACGACTCCGCGACCGGCATGTTCGCGCCCGTGCAGGCCGTCTCCGGCGTGACCGTCACCTGCTACGTCTCCATGCCCGAATGGGGCGGCTGGATACCCTGGCCGGCCGATGTCTACAGCCAGACCAACCCGCAAGTGACCGATGACCGATACCCCGACGGCATCACCACCACCGGCTACTTCGCCTTCTTCACCCCGCCGGGCGACTACTACCTGGACGTGGAGGGCATCCCCGGCTATCAGCACTGGCGCAGCCCGGTCGTCCACGTCATCACCCAGATCGTCCACGTCAACGTCCCCTACACCCCCTGGCCCGACACGGCGGCGGTGACGGTGACGCTGACGCCCGACGGCCCCGACCCGGCGGTCGTCACCGTCACGGCGGGCAGCGCGGTTCAGTGGCTCTCGCGGGTGCGGGATACGGACACCATCACCGACGTGGTGCGCTGGACGGACAACCCCATCCTGCGGGTGTTGAGCGCACTGGATCCGCTCCAAGACAGCCGAGGCTTCGACGCCGGGTATCTGATACCGGGGATGGGCTATCGGCGGCAGTTCCGGTGGGCGGGGGAGTACCCCTACACCGACGCGGCCGGGCACACGGGGAAAGTGGTGGTGCTAGCACCGGAGACCTGTATCCCGCTGGTGGACTTGCACCTGGACGGCCCGCCGACGGTGACGGCGGGGGTCTCGGCGACGCTGACGGCGGCGGTCAAC
>JALWUZ010000208.1 GCA_027079895.1 Anaerolineae bacterium | reverse complement strand
GTCCTCGCCGGAGAGACGGCGGATTTGGGCGCGGGCCACGCACTCCGCCTGTTCTTGCAAGTCGAGGTCGAGGGTGGTGTAGACCCGCAGCCCGCCCCGATAGACCATCTCCGGGCCGAACATCTCCTCCAACTGCTTGCGCACGTAAATGGAGAAGTGGGGGGCCTGGATGTCGAACCGCTCGACGAGGGTCGCCAGGTGCCAGGGCTCGTACTTGGCGGCGACGGCCTGCTCGCGGGTGATGCAGCCCTGCCGCACCATCGCGTCCAGCACCAGCCCCTGCCGTTTGCGGGCCGCCTCCGGGTCGTCGAAGGGGTTCATCTTGGGGAATTGGGGGATGGCGGCCAGCGTCGCCGCTTCCGAAAGGGTCAGTTCACTCGCGCTCTTGCCGAAGTAGACCCGGGAAGCGGCCTCGATGCCGTAGGCCAGGTTGCCGTAGAAGTTGGTGTTCAGATACCACTCCAGAATCTGCTCCTTGCTGTACTTCTGGGTGATGCGGTAGGCGAGCAGGATTTCGGTGATTTTGCGCTCGTAGTCCTTCCAACTGGGTCCCTCCGCGCTGATGTAACGCCGCTCCTTCTCGATGACGACGTTCTTGATCAACTGCTGGGTGATGGAGGAGCCGCCCTGGATCTGCTGTCCGCGGATGTTGGCCCAGAACGCGCGGGCGATGCCCCGCGGGTTGAAGCCGGGGTTCTCCCAGAAGGAACGATCCTCGCTGGCGACGGTGGCGCAGATGAGGGTGTCGGGGATTTGGTCGAGGGGAACCCAGGTGCGGTCGCCGCCAGTGGGGTCAATGACCTCGTAGAGCAGGTGCTGGCCGGTGCGGTCGTAGATCTTGGTCGTCTCGAAGTTCTCGTCGGCGGCCTCGATGGCCTCCGGTTCGGGCAGGTCGCGGGTGAAGTAGGCGTAGGCCCCGATGACCGCGCTTACCCCGCCGAGGGCGATGCTCCCGTTGAGGAAGAGCAAGATGAGGAGCAGGATGCCGATGATGCGGAGTATCTGGCTGAGCCCGCTCCGCTGCGCCTTCTGGCGGCGGTGACGCAGTTGCAGGACGATGTGTCGAACGAGAGGAACCGGTGTCATAGAATCCTCCGCTACCGCCCCCTTCGGACAGGGGGCAAGATTTTACAGTCCGTACAGTTCGCCGTACTTGCGGCGCAGGTAGCGCATGTAGGGGGCGACGCTCAACGGCTCGCCGGTGACGCGCTCGACCAGTTCCTGCGCCGTGAACTTCCGCCCGTGCCGGTGGATGTTCTCCCGCAGCCAGGAGAGCAGTGTCCTGAAATCCCCCTCCTTCTCCATCTCCGCCGTGATCTCCGGGTGGGCCTGCAACGCGGCCTCGAAGAACTGCGCCCCCATGATGTTCCCCAGCGTGTACCCCTGGAACATCCCGCCGATCATCTCCCCGTACCAGTGGACATCCTGTAACACCCCGTCCCGGTCGTCCTGCGGGGCGATCCCCAGGTCGGACTCGTAGCGGGCCCGCCAGGCGTCCGGCAAATCCCGCACCGCCAGCGTCCCTTCCAGCATTTGCAGTTCCAGGTCGAAGCGGATCATCACGTGCAGGTTGTAAGTCACCTCGTCGGCGTCGGTGCGGATGAGGGAGGGGCGCACCTTGTTGATGGCCTGGTAGAAAGTGTCCAGCGGCACGCTCCCCAGCGCGTCGGGGAAGGCGGCCTGGAGGCGGGGGTAGAAATAACGCCAGAAGGGGAGGCTGCGGCCCACCAGGTTCTCCCAGAGACGGGATTGGCTCTCATGGACGCCGACGGAGGCGCCGCCGGCCAGCGGCGTCCCTTCGTACTCCTGGGCTACCCCCTGCTCGTACATCGCGTGGCCGGACTCGTGGAACGCGCTGAAGAGCGCGTCCCCCAGGTCATGCTCGTTGACGCGGACGGTGATGCGCACGTCGTTGACGGAGAACTCGGTCGTGAAGGGGTGCGGGGAGCGATCCTGTCGCCCGCGATTGAGGTCGTAGCCGAACCGCTGCACCACTTCTAACCCGAAGTCCAACTGCGGCTGAGCCGGGAAGTAGCGGTACAGGCAGGAATCGTCCAGCGGCGGGCGGGCGGTGATCTCGCGGACGAGGGGCACCAACTCCTCCCGCAGCGCGGAGAAGACGGCCCGGATGTCGGCGACGGTCATCCCGTAGTCGGTGAGGGCGATCAGCGGGTCGGCGATGTGCTCGTAGCCGGGGAAGAAATCGGCCAGTTGACGGCTCAGGTCGAGGGTCTGTTCCAGGTACGGGCGCACCATCTCGAAGTCGTCGGCGGGGCGGGCCTGCGTCCAGACCTGGTAGGTGCGGGCCTGGTGGGCGTAGAAGCGGGCCACGAACTCCGGCGGCACCTTGATCGCCTGCTCGTAGTCCCGCCGGGCGAGGCGGATGAGGCTGGCGTCGTCGGAGTCGTAGGGGAGGCTCTCCTCGTAGGGGCGCAGGTCGTCCAGCAGTTGGCCGATGGCCGGGTCGGTGGCCTTCTCGTGGGCCAGCCGTTGCAGGAGAGCGGTCTGGCGGGCACGGGCCGCCGCGCCGCCCGGCGGCATATAGGTGTTCTGGTCCCAGGTCAGAAGTTGCGCGGCGGCTTTCAGGTCGTGAACCTCTAACAGACGGGCTTTCAGTTCCTTGAGTTTGTCTTCCATAATTTCCTCTCTTGGGTTGAGTTTCTCGTCCTCACGCGGGGCGCGAGGACGGGGTGAACGGGTCATCCGCGCCGGTCGCCGCTCCACAGGATGTCGAGCGGGTCCAGGCTCTCCTTGATGGAGCGCAGGACGCGCTCCCGCAGGCCGTTCGTCCGGTCATCGGGCAGGGTGTGGACGGTTCGCAAGCCGTTGTAGGAGAGCATCCGTCCCCCGGCCGAGACGACGGCCTCGGCGACGGCCTGGCGCACCGTCTCCCACTGGGCTTGGAGGGCGAGCGGGTCGCCGTCCCCCACCTGCCGCCCCAAGAAGGTGGCCTGGATGGCGGCTCCCTGGGCGCAGGCGTGGGAGAGATGGGCCATCACGTAGCCCGGCCCGCCGCCGGAGGCGATGACCGCCCCCTTCATCGCTCCGACCATCGTGGCATAAATACGCGGCAGGCTGGCCCAGGTTGCGGCCGTCCCCAGCGTCCCCACCAGCACCGAGTGGGAGATGAGGATGTCGCGCAGGTAGGGCAGAGCGTAACGCATCCGCGCCCAGTGCTGGCTCAGGTTTCTGAGCAGCGATATGCTGTGGCACTCGTCACAGATCTTGCCGGCCTGACGCCACTGCTGCGCAGTCCAGCCCCCCTCCCCCTCGAACCCCAGCAGCAACAGGGCCCGGTCGCCGGGGGAGAAGTCGGCCCGGCGGGGTTTGATGTACCGTCCCAGGGCGTCGGCCATGCGGCGCAGGCCGCGCTGCTCGTGATTGAGGAGCGTGTAGGCGGCCACGGCGGAGTGGTCGAACAGGGCGATGAGGGCCGGACGCAGGTCGCTCTCCTGGACGATGACGCGGACGGCCTCCAGCCCCTCCTCCCAACTTTCGAAGAGCACGCCGCGATAGTCGCGCACCGCCGGCAGGGGACGAAGGCGCAGCACGGCTTCGGTGATGACGCCATAGGCCCCTTCGGAACCGATGAGCAGTTGCAGCAGATTCGGCCCGGCGTCCTCCACCGGCGAGTCCCCCGCCGTCAGGATTCCTACCGGGGTGACGACCCGCACCGCCTGGACGAGGGTATCAATCGTGCCGTAGGTGAGGGCCTGCTGTCCGACGGAGCGGGTGGCGACCCAGCCGCCGAGGGTGGAGAACTCGAAGGACTGGGGGAAGTGCCCCAGGGTGAGTCCCTGGTCGTTCAGGTGCGTTTCCAGGGACGGGCCATCAATTCCGGCCTGGACGCGGGCCGTGCGGGAGCGGACATCCACCGAAAGCACCTGGTTCAGATGGCTCAGGTCGAGGGTGACGACGGGACGCCCGTCGGTCGGCGGCTCCAATCGGCCGGCGGTGGAGGTGCCGCCGCCGTAGGGTATCAGCGCGATGTCCCGCTCCGCCGCCCAGGAAAGCAGAGCGGCCACGTCGCGCTGGTCGGCGGGGTAGGCGACGGCGTCCGGCGGGTTGGGGACGTATCCAGCCCGCAGCCGCACCAAGTCGCCGTAGGATTGGCCGTAGGCGTGGCCGACGCGGGCCGGTTTGTCCACTCGCACCGCCTCCTCCCCCAGCAGCCGACGCAGGGAGACGAGCACCGGGTCGTCCAACCTGGTGGGGCGCAGGGTGATCTCGTCCAGCGGGACGGGCGGCGTCTCGTTGGCGACCGCCTCGTCGGGCAGGGCGAGCCATTTCTGGATGGTGGGCCAGAAATCGGGGTTCTCTTCCAAAGGGGGACGGTGGTCCTGCCGTCCCCAGCCCCACCAGTGCGGATGTGAGCGAGCCATACTCCCCTCGACTTCCCTCAATCGCCGAATGTCCGGCCGGGCGGGGACATCTTGGGCCCGGACGGGACGAATGGAAGCCCGTCGCCCGCAGGCGGCCCCTGTGCCGTCACCTCGCTCGCCTGGAAGGAGACATCGTCCACGAGCAGGCTGCTGTTGAACGAGGAGTCGGTCTCGGCCCGAATCTGGAAGGTGATGGACTGCCCGGCGTAGCCGCTCAGGTTGACCGTGTGCTGTACCCAGCCGTTGGTGTTCGCGCTCGAGCACAAGTTGTACGTCTCAACAGCGTTCCCGTTGACCAGGACGTAGCCGAAATCATAGCCGCAAACATCCCCTGAGGAGATCAAGTGCCAGTAGGAGAGGTAGGGCCGGGAGGCCGGGACGGTCACTTGCTGCTGGACGTAGGAGATCTCATCATCTGCGCCGCCCAGCCAGGCGAGCCAACTGCCGCTGTGCGGGGTGATGCCGATGTTGCTGACGATGATGTCGTACCCGTTGGACGAGTACTCCGTCCAGCCGTAGGCGCCGGACTCGAAGTCGCCGTTGACGATGGGATCGAGTTCTGGGACGAGGACGGATTGGATGTTGCTCCAGCCGCCGGCCCCCCATGAGTTGTGCCCCTGCACGCGGTAGTAGTAGGTGACGCCCCGCGCCTGGCCGGTGATCTCCACAGAGGTGGCCGTGCCGGAGTAGGCAGTCGTCGCGTTGGAGAAAGAGGAGTTGGTGGCTTCCTGGAGGAGGTAGGTGGTGGCTCGGTCGGCCGCGCTCCAACTGACGGTGTAGTTCTCGTCGCCGTCGCTGTTGTCAATGGCGTTCAGCGTGGCCGCACCGGGCACCGGCGGCCAGGTGCGGAGAATCAGGGGCAGGTAGACGTAGGCTTTCCCCAGCGACGCGCTGTCGGTGTTGTTGCCCGGCGTGATGTCGTCGGGGTCGGAGACGGAGGCGGTGTTGACGACCGGCCAGTGTACAGAGCCTACAGAGCCGTTGGCGACCCGTCCGTAGATGGTGATGACCACGCCCGCGCCGACGGTCAGCGGGGGGAGGTTCCAGCGGTAGGAGGTGCCCGTCACCAGGGTGATGGGGAGGGTGCTGGTCCAGGAGTGATTGACGATCTCGGACGGCAGCGGGTCGCTCACCACCGGACGGTGGGCTGTCTTTTGGCCCTGGTTGGAGACCCGCAGCGTGAAGGTCACGGGGTCGCCCGGCTGGAAGTCGCTGCCGACGACGCTCTTGTCAACGGTGACATCGGGGGCCGGCGGCAGTAAGATGGTGAATCCGGCGGCCAGCGTGCCCCTCTGCCCGTCTGGATTGGTGACGACGACATCGCGCGGGCCGATGGGTGCGCCGTCCAGGTCGAAATCGCAGGTGAGGGTGGTGGTGCTCGGCACGGTGACGTTGCTCCCGACGATGTCCGGCCGGCCGCTGTGGGTCAGTTTGACGGCGGCCCCGGCGGCGAATCCGGTCCCGGACAGGGTGACGTGGACGGTGCCGGTGTTGACCCCTCTGGCCGGGCTGATGGCGGTTATGTGCGGCGGCGGGGCGGTGTAGAGGGTGATGGCCCCGGAGGCGACGAGGGCGTAGGGCTGCGGCCCCTGGGGAACGTTGTAGGCGGAGACGGTGACGACGTACAGGCCGGTCTGGGGGGAGGCGATGTCAATGTTCTCGACGTTG
The DNA here is from genome assembly GCA_027079895.1 of Anaerolineae bacterium. Classification (GTDB taxonomy): domain Bacteria; phylum Chloroflexota; class Anaerolineae; order B4-G1; family B4-G1; genus JALWUZ01. The sequence goes on along the minus strand of JALWUZ010000208.1, from coordinate 903 downwards.
TTGACCCGGTCCGCCGTGGAGAGACCGTTGGGGTGGTAAGTGCCGCCGGGCCCGGTGATCTCCAGGTCGAGGTCGTTGACCAGGCCGCCGTTGGAAGCGGTCGAGGCCGGGTAGTCGTTCCAGACCAGCGTCACCTGGAACGGTTCGGAGGAGTCCAGGACGGTGTAGGTGTAGGTGTCGGTCGCGCCGGCGTTCAAGCCGGTCGTCTGGTCTTCGTAGAGCAGGCGGCGCGGCGCGGTGGGGAAGATGGAGTGGGCGATGTTCACCCGTCCCCAGCCGGCGACGTTGGTGGGACGCGGGCCGGGAATCTCGCGGCCGGCGCCGGTGCCGTACTGGCCGGGGTTGATGTCGGTCGCGCCGTTGATGAGCGTCGCCTTCACCAGAGCCGCCGACGGGGTGATGCCCTCCTCGTCGGTGTAGAACTGGCGCACCAAAGCGGTGGCCCCAGCGACCAACGGGGTCGCCATGCTGGTGCCGCCCATGTACTCGTAGTAAGCGTTCACCTCCCCCCAGCCGGTCTCGCTGGCGACGGAGGAGCGGGTGGAGATGATGAACGTGCCGGGGGCGACGACATCGGGCTTGTAGCGGCCGTCTTCCACCGGCCCCCGGCTGCTGAAAGCGGCCATTCCGTCGGGGTCGTCGGCCAGGTGGTCGCTGTTGATCGGGTCGGCGGGGAAGTTCGCAGGCCAGGCCTCCCCCCAGGTGATGGAGAGACTGGGGCGGTTGTTCTCCGTCGCGCCGACGGTGATGCAGTTTTTGGCGGTGGCGGGGCTGCCCACCGAGACCAAATCCACCACCCCGTCGCCGTTGGCGTCCACCCCCTCGTTGCCGGCGGCGAAGAGGATGATGTGGTCGGGGTGGTTCCAGACGTATTGATCCACAGCCCGCGAGTCGGTGGTGTAC
>JALWUZ010000207.1 GCA_027079895.1 Anaerolineae bacterium | reverse complement strand
GCCCCTACATCGCGGTGACGACGCGCGGTAGGGGCGCACCCGTGTGTGCGCCCCCGCCCCGTCCCGTGTGTGCGCCCCCGTCCTGTGGCAGCGGATGAATCCGCTGCCTGGCTATGAGGCCTGAACCCAGGCGGCGGATTTATCCGTCGCTGGTGGACAGTGAGGCGAGCGTGACGCTCGCGTTCCCACGCTTTGCGGCAGCGGATGGACCCGCCGCCCGGCTATGAGGCCCGAACCCAGGCGGCGGGTTTATCCGTCGCCGGTGAACGGTGGGGCGAGCGTGACGCTCGCGTTCCCACGCTGGTCTGCTCCCACGCAGAGCGTGGGAGCGAGACAGACACGCGCCCGAGGGCCGCCTCGTTCTTGGTCAATTGAGCGGAATGGGATATAATTCAGGTGGCATGGAAGTGATTCTGACCCACGATAACGCCGATTTCGACGCCGTCGCCAGTCTGCTGGGGGCCGCCAAGTTGTTCCCGGAAGCGGTCCCGGTCCTGCCGCGCCGGGTCAATCGGAACTGCCGGGCTTTCCTGTCGCTCTACGGGGCCGTGCTCCCGTTCGTCGAGCCGGATGATCTGCCGCGCCGCCGCCGCATCACCCGCGCCATCCTGGTGGATACGCAGGGGCTGACCACGCTCAAGGGGATGAAGCGCAATCTGGCGGTGGACATCATTGACCATCACGCGCTCGACCGCACTCTGCCGCCCACCTGGACTTTCTCCGGCGAGACGCTGGGGGCCACGACCACGTTGTTGACCGAGGAGATCTCCGCCCGCGCTATCGAGTTGACCTCCGTCGAGGCGACGTTGTTGCTCCTGGGCATTTACGAGGATACCGGCTCGCTTTCGTATCCCAGCACCACTTCCCGCGATGTGCGGGCCGCCGCCTGGTTGCTCGACCAGGGGGCCAATCTGTCCGTCGCCAACGAGTTCCTCCATCATCCACTCGCCCCGCAGCAGTGGGAGTTGTACGAGCGGCTGTTGGAAGGGCACGAAAGCCACGAGGTGGCCGGGCATACGGTTATCATCGCCGCCGCCGAGACGGAGGGGTACTCCGAGGAGATTTCGACGCTGGCCCACAAACTGCGGGATTTGTTGGAGCCGGCGGCTTTGTTCGTCCTGGTCGGGCTGAACGGGGCCCGTCGGGTGCAATTGGTGGCCCGCAGCGACACGGAGGCGATTGATGTCTCCCAGGTCGCCGTCCACTTCGGCGGCGGGGGACACCCCCAGGCGGCCGCGGCCTTAATCCGCAACCGCTCGCTGGAAAGTGTGCGCCGGGAGTTGCTCGCTCTGCTGCCGAAGGTGGTGCGGCCCGGCGTCACCGTCGCCCAACTGATGTCCAGGGGGGTACAGGTGCTCGCGCCGGAGACGACGGTCGCCGAGGCCGCCGAGCGTATGCGCCGCACCGGTCACGAGGGGTATCCGGTCGTCGCCGACGGGCGGGTCATCGGGCTGCTGACCCGCCGCGCCGTTGACCGCGCGCTCCAGTTCGAGATGGCCGATGTGCCGGTCACGCAGGTGATGGAGGCTGGGAGCGTCACCGTCGGCGTGGACGATTCGGTGGAGCATTTGCAACGGCTGATGATCGAGAGCGGCTGGGGGCAGATTCCGGTCGTCGCCGAGGGGCGAATCGTCGGGGTCGTCACCCGCACCGACCTCATCACGCTGTGGGGGACGCCGGAGACGCCGCCGCGCCGTCACGAGGTCGCCGCGCTGCTGGAGCGCAGTCTGCCCGCGCCGACGCTCGCGCTGGTGCGCCGCATCTCACAGGTGGCCGACGAGATGGGGTATGTGCCGTATTTCGTCGGCGGGTTGGTGCGCGATCTGCTGTTGGGGCAGTCCATCGTGGATGTGGACATCGTCATCGAGGGGGACGGGGTCGCGCTGGCCCGTCGGCTGGCCGCCGAGATGGGGGGGCGGGTGCGCACTCATCGGCGTTTCGGCACCGCCAAGTGGCTGTTGGAGCCTGAGGTGTGGGAGCGGGTGTTTCCGCAGGAGGGG
>JALWUZ010000206.1 GCA_027079895.1 Anaerolineae bacterium | reverse complement strand
GCCCCGCACCGACCCCCACTTCCTGGAAGCGATGGTCTGCAACTCCATCCTGGGCATCTTCGGGCTGATGGGCCGCCTGGGTGAGAAGGTGCGCGACGAGCAGGGATTGGCCTACTACTCCTTCAGCCGTTTGGACGGCGGTTATGGCCCCGGCCCCTGGCGGGTCATCGCCGGAGTCAACCCGGCCAACGTGGAACGGGCCATCGAGTCCATCCGTGCCGAAATCCGCCGCCTCTGCGAGGAGCCGGTCAGCCTCGACGAGTTGCGCGACAATCAGGCCTTCATCACCGGCAGCCTGCCGCTGCGCCTGGAGACCAACGAGGGGGTGGCCGGCGCGATTCTCGATATGGAACGGTACGGCCTGGGCCTGGACTACCTGCGGCGGTACGGCGACCTGATCAACAGCATCACCGTCGAGCAGGTGCAGGCGGCGGCGCGAGGCTGGCTCGACCCCGACGCCTACGCTCTCGCCATCGCCGGGCCGCCGGAAGAGTGACGATGACGTCTGGGGACAAGCCCAACGGCCTCTCCCTCGGCTGGGAACGGCTGGCGACCACCTACCCCTACTCCCACCCGATGTTCCGCGTGCGGCAGGACTTGGTGCGCTGGCCCGACGGCCACGTCGCCCCCTACACCTACATCCTGGGGGACGGGGCGGTCTTCATCGTGCCGGTGCTGCCCGACGGGCGGGTGGTGCTCATCCGGCAGTTCCGGTACGCCATTGACTCCTGGTGCTGGGAGGTGCCCGCCGGGGGCTTCCACGATTTCGACGGCAGTCCTCTGGAACTGGCGCAGCGGGAGTTGGCGGAGGAGGTCGGTGGCGAGAGCGACGATTGGCTCTACATAGGCCACTTCCGCCCCGGCGGCAGCCTGTTGGATGAAATCTGCCACATCCTGCTGGCCCGCGACGTCCGTCTGCGGGAAGCGCACCGCGAGCCGGGGGAGATCATCGAGATTCACCCATTGCCGCCGGAGCGGGCGTTGGCGATGGCCCGCGACGGCGAGATAACGGACGGCCACAGCGCGTTGTCCCTCTTGCGCTGCGAACGGCATCTCATCGGGGATGGGAGCCGTGACCGCGCTCTGACTTGAGGAGGTAGCGAATGCCCCGTTTCCAGCGTCCCACCGGAACCCTCGACGTTCTGCCGGAGGACCAACCCTATTGGTACCACGTCCGCGACCGGGCCCGCCGCCTGGCGGAACTGGCCGGCTTCGAGCGCATTGACCTCCCGCTCTTCGAGGCGACGGAACTCTTCGCCAGGGGAGTAGGAGAAGGCACCGACATCGTTGACAAAGAGATGTACTCCTTCACCGACAAAGGCGGGCACGAAATCACCCTGCGCCCGGAGTTCACCGCCGGCGTGCTCCGCGCTTACATCGAAAACGGGCTGCGAGTGCGCACCCAGCCGCTCAAACTGTACACCTTCGGCCCCGTCTTCCGCTACGAGCGTCCCCAGGCCGGGCGGTTTCGGCAGCACACCCAGTTCAACGTGGAGATTCTCGGCAGCGCAGACCCCACCGCCGACCTGGAAGTAATGTTGCTGGCCTGGGACCTGTACGCCGACCTGGGCTTCCGCGATCTGGCCTTTCAACTGAACTCCACCGGCTGCCCGACCTGCAAGCCGAACTACGTCGCCGTCCTGAAGGAGTACTACGCCGACCACTACGACGAAGTCTGCGACGACTGCCATCGCCGTTTGGAGCGCAATCCGCTGCGGGTGCTCGACTGCAAGGCCGACCGCTGCCAGCCGGTCATCGCCGCCGCGCCCCACATCGCCGACTACCTGTGCGCCGAGTGCAGCGACCACTTCGCCGAACTGCGGGAGTACCTCGACCTGCTGGGACGGCGGTACACGGTCAATCACCGTCTCGTGCGGGGGCTGGACTACTACACCAAGACCGTCTTCGAGGTCTGGGCGACCGGAATCGGGGCGCAGGCTGCCGTCTGCGGGGGCGGGCGGTACGACGGGCTCGCCGAGTTGCTGGGCGGCCCGCCGACGC
>JALWUZ010000205.1 GCA_027079895.1 Anaerolineae bacterium | reverse complement strand
CCGCCAACTGAGCCCACCCAACGCCGGCTTGCTGCGAGAGGGGCGCCTTGTGCGCCCCTTTATTGCATGTCGGGGCACAGGCCGCTTTGGCCCCTGCCCGCGCTGAACCGCGCCGGGCAGTTGGAGACCGTCAGAAGACATGCACGGCGGAGGCTTTGAAGGCGATCCAAACCTCTTCCCCCTCGCGCAGGGCCAGTTCCTCCAGCGACCGCCGGGTGACGACGCCGGTGAACTCCGGCGGCACGCGCACGGTGATGTAGGCCAGGGCCCCCCGTTCGGAGACCTCCACCACCCGCCCCCGAAAAGCGTTGCGTGCGCTGGAACGGAGCGGCTCGCGCGAGATGATGATCTCCTCCGGGCGGACGGAAATGTGCGCCCGCCCCGACAACTCCGTCACCACCGCCACCTCCACCGCGCCGAGCGGCAGCACCTGATAGCCGTCGTCGCCGGGCCGCAGACGCCCCTCGAAGATGTTGCGCACCCCGACGAAGCGGGCGACGAACTCCGTGGCCGGGCGGCGGAAGACCTCCTCCGGCGGTCCGACCTGCACTACCCGCCCGGCATGCATCACGGCCAGGCGGTCTCCCAGGGCGACCGCCTCCTCGAAGTCGTGGGTGACGTGGACTACCGTCAGGCCCAGTTCCCGCCGCAGACGGCCCAACTCGCGCTGCAACCTCTCCCGCGTCTCCGGGTCGAGGGCGCTGAGCGGCTCATCCAACAGCAAAAGGCGCGGCTCGACGACCAGGGCGCGGGCCAGCGCGACCCGTTGCTGCTCCCCGCCGCTCAGGGAGGACGGGGGCCGGTGGAACAGGTGGCCGATGGCGAGCAAGTCCCCGACCTCCGCCAGCCGCTCCGCGACCGCCGGGCGGCTCAGGCCACGCAGTCGCAGGCCAAAGGCGATGTTCTCCCTCACGCTGAGGTGGGGGAAGAGGGCGTAGTCCTGATAGACGAACCCCATCCCCCGTCGCTCCGGCGGGGCGGCGGTGATGTCCTCCCCATCCAGGAGGATGCGCCCCGCGCGGGGGCGGTGCAGCCCGGCGATGGTCTCCAGGAGCACCGTCTTGCCGCCGCCGGTGGGCCCCAGGATGACGAAGTACTCGCCGGAGGCGATGGAGAGGTCAATCCCCCGCAGATGGAACTCCCCCAGGTCAACGCTCAGCCCCCGAATTTCCAGCCGACTGCCCAAAGCGCGTCTCATCGCTCCCTCCGCGACACCAGCCGCAGGGCGACGAAGGTCGCCAGGCAGATGAGGATGATCAGCGTCGCCACCGGACGGGCGTAGTCCAGGCCGAAGGACTCGAACCGCTCGTAGAGCAGCACCGGCGCGACCATCGGGTGGTAGGTCAGGATGACGACCGCGCCGAACTCGCTCAGCCCACGAGCCCACATCAGGATCATCCCGGAGAGGATGTTGCGCCAGGCCAGCGGGAAGGCGACCCGCCAGAAGGCCGTCCAGGGGGAGGCTCCCAGCGTGCGGGCGATCCGTTCCAGGCGCGGATCCACCGCCTCGAACCCCTCCCGCGCCGCGCTGACGAGGAACGAGAGGCTGACGAAGAGCATAGCGATGACGATCCCCGGCACGGCGGAGACGAAGCGCAGCCCCAGCGTGCCCAACGCCCGCCCCAGCAACGCCCGCCGTCCGAACATCATCAGCAGGGCGATGCCGGCCGCCGTGTGGGGCACGACGACGGGCACGTCCATAATCCCTTCCACCAGGTGCTTGCCGGGGAAGTCGGTGCGGGCCAGGAGGTAAGCCAGCGGCACTCCGGTGACGAAGGCCAACACGGTGGCGGCGAGCGAGGCGGCGAAGGTCAACAGTATGGCGTCCTGCACCTCCTCGTCGAGGAGCGTCTGCCAGAGGAGGGCCGGCGGCGCGGAGAGCGTTATCCACAGCAGCGGCACGGCGACGAACAGGACCAGCAACGCGCCCAGCAGGGCGAAGGCGATGCGCATAGCGCGTCACTCCACCAGGGGTTGGAGGAGGGGCGGCAGGGCCTCGCGG
>JALWUZ010000204.1 GCA_027079895.1 Anaerolineae bacterium | reverse complement strand
CGATGAACTCGTTCCCCTTCCAGGTCTCGACGTGGCTCATCTGCTCGAAGCCGTAACAGAGCACCACATCGGCGTACCCGGAGGCGACCGACTTCCACCCTTCCTGGAAACAGATGCCGCCGGTCGCTCCGCCCCCCTCGACGCGATGGGAGGGCTTGGGGAGCATGCCGATGTAGTCCTGCACCATGATGGCGGCCATCAACTGGCGGGTGAAGTGGTCTGAGAAGTAGGAGGCGACGGTGGCGTCCACCAACTCCCAGAACTGCGGATGTTCGAGTCCCAGGTCGGCGAGGGCGTAATCATACGCCTCTTTCACCAACGCCGGGAAGGTCTTGTCGGGCCGGGCCTTCGCGAACTTCGAGACCCCGCCCGATACGGCATATACGGGTCGCATAAGAAACCTCCTTAATGTGTGATTTGATCGGCCGGCAACGGACGATGAGGCCGGCAATCCCAGGAACCGGCGGCAGCGCATGGAATGCGCTGCCTGGGTCGGAATCTGAACCCAGGCGGCGGGTTTACCCGTCGCCAACCGCCGGAGCCGAACCCAGGCGGCGGATTTATCCGTCGCCGATCATCGGCTGGTGGCAGCGCATGGGGCGGCAGCGCATGGAATGCGCTGCCTGGGTCGGAACCTGAACACAGGCGGCGGATTCGTCCGCCGCTGGTAAACAGGCGACACGCCCGCGCTGGCGCGAGCGCGACGCTCGCGTTCCCATGCTCTGTTTACCCGTCGCTGGTCGTCGGAGACCACTGCGCGGCGAAAAAACCCACCACTCGTTCCTCCCACTCCTCCGGGGCGACGAGGGGATAGTTGCCGTGACCGCAGTCCGGCACAATCCAGAGGGACTTCGGCTCCCCGGCGGCCCGGTACTGCTCCCAGGCGTGCCCGGCGACGGCCTCATCCGCGCCGTAGATCAAGAACAGCGGGCGCGGGCTGATCTGCCCGATGACGCTGATGGGACTGATGAGGTGGGGGTCTACGCCGGTCTCACGGCGGAAGAGCCAGGGGTTGATGCTGTACGACAGCCGTCGGAGGAGCGGGACATCCTTGTCGCTGTCGGTGAGGTCGGCGACGAGGTCGTAGAAGCCGCCTTCGGCGACCACCGCCTCGATGCGGGTGTCCTGCGCGGCTCCCAGGATGGCGGTCACTCCCCCCATAGAGAAGCCCAGGACGCCGACGTGGGCCACGTCCGGCTGCGCGAGTACCCAGTCCACCGCCCGGCGGAGGTCGCGGGCCTCGTAGTAGCCCAAAGTAGTCTGTCCGTCTGGATGAGCGCAAGAACGGAGGTCGGTCATCAGCAGACCATAACCGTGTCGGGCCAGGATGGCCCCTTCCTGCAACATCCCGTCACGGGCCCCGCCCAGGCCGGGGAGGAGGATGACTACCGCGCCGTTCTGCGGCGGCCGATACCAGGCCCGGAGCGTCAGCCCGTCGTGGCTGGAATAAGCGACGTCTTGGGCGGTCAGGCCGATGTCGGCCGGAGTGAGCCCCATCTCGCCGCAACCGGGGTGGGTGAGGGCGTGGATGTAGGCGATGTCGGCCAGCAGGTAATAACCCCCACCGGCCAGCACCACCCCGGCGACGAGGGCGACGAGCGTCAGCCTTGCCAGCCGTATCCAATGGGAACGATCCTGCACGGCGGTTATTGTATATCAAACGGGCGAAAAAGAAAAATCACCGACGGCGGGATGGCCACAACCGCCGCACCGCCCCAGAGGCCGCGTAGGACAGTCCCAGGAGCACCAGCCCGAACTTGACCTCGGCGTACCCCCAGGCGAGACGCGGCCAGGGGGCGGTGGGCCCGTTCACCAGGCTATGCCACAGGGCGATGTTTTCCACCACGTCCAGCGCGGCCGCCAGCCACTGACCCCAGGCCAGCCAGCCCCCGACCCCGGCCAGCAGGCGATTGTTCCGCCACACCCCCGCCGCCCAGAGACAGGCCAGCCCGATCGTCGTCGAGTAGAGCGGCACAAAGCGGACATCCCGCCCCAGCCCGAACCCGGCGTA
>JALWUZ010000203.1 GCA_027079895.1 Anaerolineae bacterium | reverse complement strand
GTATGCGACCATCCGCCGCCGGTTCGAGCCCCAGTTCCTCCCGCACAAGGCGGCGGATGGTCGCATACTGCTCCAAAGCGGCGCGGTCGCGGCCCAGCAGGTGATAGAGGCGCATCAGTTCCCGGTGGGCGGACTCGCGCAGCGGGTCGGCGGCGACCAGTCGCCGGGCGATGTCCAACGCCCGCTCGTACTCGCCGCGCTGCTTGTGGAACACGACCAGACGCTCCAACGCCCACAGGTACAGTTCCCGCAGCCGTTCCCGCTCCAGGAGAGCCCAGTCGTCGTAGCAGGTCTCCAGGAAGTCGGCCTGGTAGAGGTCAACGGCTGCGGCGAGGTCGGCGAGGGCCTCTCCATCGTCGGATAGGGACTCGCGGGCGGCCTCGACCCGGTCACGGAAGGCCGCCACGTCGAGCCAGTCGCCGGGGTGCAGGGCAAAGGAGACGACCTGCTCATCGCTCGTCAGGCGGGCGGCGGCGGGGCCGAGCGCGGCGCGAATCTGCCACAGGGTGTTGGAAAGGGCCCGTCGAGCGCGGGCGTCGGAGCGTTCCGGCCAGAAGATGCCGAGCAGACGGTCGCGAGGGATCGGGCGGTCGTGGTGCAGAATCAGGTAGGCCAGCAGAGCACGCACTCTGGAGGACGAGGGAAGCAACAATGACTGGCCGTCCTGGGTCAGTTCCAGCGGGCCGAACAGGCGGATGTGGAGGTTGAACGGCGTCATCGGAGTCAGCGCGTCCGGTGCGACGCGCTTCGGGAGCGCGTCGCACCGGAGGGGGATCGGTCGGTGGTCGTCACACTATCTCAAAAGATGGGCCGGCAGCCGCTCCACCGGCAGGGCTACCAGCGGGCCCGCCCCGTTGGGCAGGCTCATCTCCATCGTCTGCCAGCCGACCACCCGGTAGTCGTCGTGGAAAGTGGTGACGGACGAGGACGGCGAGGCGACGGAGATGAGGCCGAAGTGGTGTCCGAGGGGCGGGTAGGTGTTGTAGGTCGGGTCGAAGATGTAGTAATCGCTCCCGACGGTGCTGCTGGGGGTCATGTCCACGTAGTGGCCGTTGATCTGCACCGCGATGTAGGGCCCGTCCTGCTCCACCCGCAGCCGGTTGACCCCCAGGCCGGGACTGATGACGTTGGTCCCGGAGATCGTCACCCAGCCGTCGCCCATGTAGTACCAGGTGGGCGAGATGTACTTGTAGGCGGCCACCTGCTGGCCGTCCGGCTCGATCCACACGGCGTAGAAGCGGGAGAAGTAGTCGTCTATGCCGAACAGGAGGCCGTACAAGGCAGTGTAGGAGTAAGAGCCCTCCACCGTGCCGCGCCGGGACGAGACCTCGTAGACGCTGTTCTTGGCCTCCCCCTTGTAGGCCAGGCAGGCGTAGTCGGCGGCGGCGTCTATCCGGTACTCCCCGCCGTAGTAACTGAAGGAGCAGGAGTTACCGGCGGTGCTGCCGGTGGGCCAGCCGTTCGTCGGGTCGCTGAAGTCGTGCTCGTAGATGACGGTCGGCTGGGTGACGGCGTAGTCGTCGAAGTAGGCGGTGAAGCCGCCGGTGGAGTACGGGTCCGCAACCAGCACGCCGAAGTACTCGCCCGGCGACGTGTCCGAGTCCAGGTAGGCCGCCAGGTACTGACCGTTGACGTACAGCGTGAACGTGCTCTCTCCGGCGATGCTGCCGCGCCGCACTTTGAGGATGTTGGTGCCCGTCGTGTTGATGGCCGTCGAACTCTGCCACGAGCCGGTGAACCCGCTGCCGTCGTAGAACTGGAGGGAGTACGCCTGGTAGAGCGTGTCTATCATCAGGACGTAGAACCGCGACTCGGCAGCGTTGCTCCCCAACACCAGGCCGTAGACCCCAGATCCGGTGCTGGTGACTTTGACCTCGAAGGTGCCGGTGATCAACGTCGCGCCGGCGTCCGCCGTGTCCCAGCAGGTATCGTTGGCGGCGACCATCACGTACTGCCCGCCGGTGACATCGGCGGAGCAGTTGCCCAGCGTGCCCTCGAACCAGCCGTTGTCGGTG
>JALWUZ010000202.1 GCA_027079895.1 Anaerolineae bacterium | reverse complement strand
GTGCGGGAGCGGTTCGCCGACACCGCTTTCTGGGACGCGCACATCGTCACCGACGAGACCGGCCGCGCCACCGTCGAGGTGAGTCTGCCGGACAACCTCACCACCTGGGTGGTGCGCGGCGTGGCCGCCACCGCTCAGACCCAGGTCGGCGAGGGGACGGTGGACTTCCTGGTGACGAAGCCGCTGCTGGTGCGGCCTGTCGCCCCGCGCTTCTTCGTCGTCGGCGACCGGGTGCGGCTGGCCGCCCTGGTCTCCAACAACACCGGCGCGGAGCAGGATGTCGCCGTCGCCCTCCGCGCTACCGGCCTGCTGCTCGCCGACCCGGCTACCCAGCGCGTCACCGTCCCCGACGGCGGCGAGGCCCAAGTCACCTGGTGGGTCACGGCGACCGACGTGCCGACGGTGAGCCTCGTCTTCAGCGCACAGGCCGGCGAGTACGGCGACGCCGCCCGTCCCCGTCTCACCACCGGCCCCGACGGCACCCTCATCGTCCGCCGCTACTCCGCTCCGGAGGTGGTCGGCACCGGCGGGCAGTTGGTGGGAGAGGACAGCCGTACCGAGGTCATCGCCCTCCCGCCACGCTACGACGGCCGCCAGGGGACGCTCTCCATCCGGCTCGACCCCTCGCTGGCCGCCGGGATGACCTCCGCTCTGGACTACCTGGAAGGCTTCCCCTACGAGTGCATCGAGCAGACGGTGAGCCGCTTCCTGCCCAACGTCGTCACCTACCGCGCCCTGAAGCAACTGGGACTTTCCAACCCGGAGTTGGAGGAGAAACTGCCCGACCTGATCGCCGACAGTCTGGACAAACTGTACACCCATCAGAACCCCGACGGCGGCTGGGGATGGTGGCCGGACGAGGACAGCAACCCCTACCTGACCGCCTACGTCCTGCTGGGGCTGGTCGAGGCGCAGGAGACGGGTTTCGTCGTGCGGGCCGCGGTCATCGGCCAGGCGGAGAACTACCTCATCGAGCACCTGCTCCCCGCCGACGACCTCGACTCCTACTGGAAGGCCAACCGGCAGGCGTTCATCCTCTACGCTCTCGCCGAGGCCGGGAGGAATCGGCTCACCAGCGAGACCGGCGAACTGTTCCGTCGGCGGGACAAACTGAGCCTCTACGGGCGGGCCCTCCTCGCTATGACGCTGAGCATGACCGACCCCGACGACAGCCGCATCGCCACCCTCCTCTCCGACTTCCAGAACGAGGCCATCCTCAGCGCGACCGGGGCGCACTGGGAAGAGGCGAATTACGACTGGTGGGCGATGAACACCGACACCCGTTCCACCGCCATCATCCTGGACGCGCTGGCCCGTCTCGACCCGGACAACGCCCTCATCCCCAACGCCATCCGCTGGCTGATGGTCGCCCGGCAGGAGGGCATCTGGGAGACGACTCAGGAGAACGTGTGGGCGATCCTCGCCTTCACCGACTGGATGGTCGTCACCGGGGAACTGCGCGGCGAGTACGAGTACGAGGTCGGCCTCAACGACGCCCTGCTGACTGCGGGGGCGGTGACGCCGGACAACGTCGCCGAGCCGATCGAGTTGCAGGTGGCCGTGAGCGACCTCTTGGCCAATGTCGGCAACTACCTGACGATCGGGCGCGGGCCGGGGCCGGGGCGGCTGTACTACACCGCTCACCTGCGGGTCTACCTGCCGGCGGCGGAGATCGAGCCGCTGAACCGCGGCATCATCGTCACCCGGCAGTACTACCGTCCGGGAGAAACGGACGCGCCGCTCGACGGGCCGCTCCAGGTGGGGGATGAGGTGGAGGTGCATCTGACGCTCATCGCCCCCCACGACCTGTACTACGTCATCGTCGAGGACCCGCTTCCGGCGGGCGGGGAGGCGATCAACCCGGAGTTGGCGACGACCAGTCTGTTGGAGCAGGGGGGCGTCCTCACCGGTGGAGGCGGCGCGAAGCGGTGGCCTGTGTTCTACCGCTGGTGGTGGCAGTGGTACAGTCGCAGCGAAATGCGGGACGACCGCGTGGTGCTCTTCGCCGACTACCTG
>JALWUZ010000201.1 GCA_027079895.1 Anaerolineae bacterium | reverse complement strand
GGCGGGCGATCAGTTCGGCTACAGCCTGGCGGCGGGGGATTTCGACCACGACGGCTACGCCGACCTCGCCGTCGGCGTCCCGTTCCAGGACAGCCTGACCCCGGACGCGGGGATGGTGCAGGTGCTCTTCGGCACCGCCGCCTCCGGCCTGGACGACGCCAAGAGCGCGATGTTCGACAGCAACATCGGCCGCGAGGAGTTGGGCTACGCGCTCGCCGCCGGTGACTTCGACGGCGACCGGCGCGACGACCTTGCCATCGGGAAGCCGACCGCCTCCAGCACCGTGAGCGAAGACGGCGAGGTCATGATTCACTACGGCGACGACACGACGGCCAACGGCTTCAGTGCGACCCGCACCGCCACCTACAGCCAAAACAACCTGCCGCCCACCGCTGCGGAGGAAGGCGACCACTTCGGCTGGTCGCTGGCGGTGCTCCCCCCGCCGCACGTGACGCGGGCCGACGCGCTGCTCGTCGGGATACCGGATGAGGATGTCGGCAGCACCGCCGACGCCGGCGTGCTCGGCCTGATTCACGGCGAGTCGGGGGTGGGGCTCGACAACACCGACCTCGAACTCTTCTCGCAGACGGACACCGACGGCACCGTCGAGGCCAACGACCACTACGGTTACGCCGTCGTCAGCGGGGACTTCAACAGCGACGGCTACTTCGACATTGCCGTCGGCATACCCTACGAAAGCGATGATACCTACTCGCACGCCGGCGCGGTCAACATCCTCTACGGCGCGGCGGACGGCTTCACCCAGCAGTATTTCTTCGCCAGCGACATCACCGACTGGCTCATCGGGGACGATGACCATTTCGGCTGGTCGCTGGCCGTCGGCGACTTCGACGGCGACGGCTACGACGACTTGGCCGTCGGCGCGCCGGGGTTCGACACCTACGGCTCACAAGGGGCCGACGAGGCCGGTATGGTCGCCGTGCTCTACGGCAGCCGCAGCGGGTTGGTGAGGGCCGACGCGGCCTTCAAATACCTGACGGGGCATGACGACGTCGGCGGGCACTTCGGCTGGGCGTTGGCCAGCGCGGACTTCGACCGCGACGGCTGCGACGACCTGGCCGTCGGTGCGCCCGGCGAGTTGGTCAACGGGACTACCGTCAGCGGCGGCAACGTCGCCGTGATGTACGGCACGGCCAAGGACGCTTCGGGCATCAGTTACCGCCTCTTCAGCCAGTCGGACACCAAGACGGGCACCAGCGCGGACGGCGACCGGTTCGGCTACAGCCTGGCGGCCGGCGACTTCAACTCCGACCACTACCCCGACCTCGCCATCGGCGTCCCAGGGCGGGAGGTCGGTTCGGTGGCCGACGCCGGGGCGGTCGTCGTGGTGTACGACATAGTAGACTCCCTCGACGCGCAACTCTGGTACCAGGACATCATCCTCGCGCCGGACAGTTCGACCCCGCAGGACGACTCCGAGGCGGGCGACCAATTCGGCACCACGCTAGCCGTGGGCGACTTCGACGACGCCGAGGCGGACGACCTCGCCATCGGCATCCCCTTCGAGGATCACAGCGGGCTGGAGCAGGAGTCGGGGATGGTGCAGGTGCTCTTCGGCTTTGGGGAGATTGGGCTGGACGACGAAAAGAACGCCAAGTTCGCCGCGCAGTACGGGCACCAAGAGTTGGGCTACGCGCTCGCCACCGGCGACTTCGACGGCGACGGCTGCGACGACCTGGCGATGGGGCTGCCGCTCGCCTCCGGCGGCGCGACCTCCGACGGTGAGGTGCTGGTCTTCTACGGCGACACCACCGCCGCCGAGGGGTTCGACCTCACCCGCTACGACCTCTACAACCAGAGCAACCTGCCCTCCGTCGCCCCGGAGGATGGCGACCACTTCGGCGCGGCCCTGGCGGTTCTGCCGTCGCCGCTCTACCACCTCTACCTGCCGCTGGTCGCCCGGAACTGACCCCGCCCCACCCCACGCAAAAGAGGCCGCGCCGATGACGACGCGGCCTCTCGCGGATGGCGGACGAGGTTCGGACTCACCACCAGGGCAGGAAGAAAGCCTGGGTAGTGCTGGTCAGCCCCTGGTAGGTGACGGTGATGTCTATCACCACCTTGCGCCCCGGCGGAGCCGGAAGGATGTCGAAACTGAAATGGGTGAACCCGCTGGCGTTGGTGGGGTCGAACCGGTCGTAAATCTGGTCGCCGGAGGGGTAGTGGACGACCATCTTCACGTTCGCCCCCTCCACCGGCTGCTGCCGCTGGTCGGTCACGTAGACGAACACGGTCTGCACCCCCTGCCGCCCGGTGATGACGTTGCGCACCGACGCGCTCACGTCCAACCTGGTGATGGAGGTGTCAATCAACCCCGCGCCCCCCTCCCCCACCGGCTTGAGCACGCTTTCGGGAATCAGGAACCGGTCCTGGTACTCCTCCACCAGGTTGGTCAACAACATCTGAGAGCCGGGCGGATTCTCCGGGTGCCACTCCATCCGCGCCCGCTGGAAGTACTGGACGATGAGCCCGCCTTCGACCATGAACTCCGAGCGCGGGTAGCCGAAGATGTCTATCCCGCCGTGCTCGCGGAAGTAGTCCAGGAAGGCGTAGGAGACCACGTGGCGCGTTTCGGGGAAGTAGTGGTGGAGACTGTTGTTCACGGCGGGAATCTGCTCCGGTCGGGCCGGGGGGAACTTCGTATCGTAGCCCAACTCGTCCGCCAGGAGGCCCAGGAGCACCTTGTAGGGGTCGGGGTTGCCGGGGTGCCACTCCATCCGCGCCCGCTGGAAGTACTGCACCTTCAGCCCCAGGCGGGCGTCCACGTAAGCCTCCGTCAGCGGATAGCCGAAGATCTCCAGCCCTCCCCGCGTCTCGAAGTAGTCGAGGAACTCATCACACACCCAATGGCCGGTCTCGGTGAAGTACTCGCAAGCGGCGCCGGGGGATTGCGGCTCAGTAGCAGCGGACGGCGGGCGCGGATACGTGGCAGAAACGCCGCTGACGAGCACGGCCATCGTCAACACCAGAATCCACAGGGACTTTCGGCTCCTCATCACTTGCCACCGCTCCTTCAACGTTTTCCGCCCTAACCGCCGACATTATACACGATATTCACACCGCCGTCAACAACTCAACGCCCTTTTCGTCCCCGTCCGGCCAGCCGCAGCCCCGGAACCACGTCCAAATCCCATCCGGCGCGGTCTCCGGCCTGGAAATGGTGGTAGGCGCACGCCCCCACCATCGCCCCGTTGTCGGTGCAGAGGAACGGCGGCAGATAGCGCACCGGCACCGCTGCCCGCTCGGTCGTCACCTCCCGCAGAGCGCGGTTGGCCGACACCCCCCCGCACAGCAGCACCTCTCGCACGCCGAACTCCTCCGCCGCCCGCGCCGTCTTGGTCGCCAGCACGTCCACCACCGCCGCCTGGAAACTGGCCGCCAGGTCTGCCAACACCTGTCCCTGGGGCGGGTCGCTGTACTTCTGCACCTCCCGCAGGACGGCGGTCTTCAGCCCGCTGAAACTGAAGTCGTAACTCTCGCCCAGCCAGGCGCGGGGGAAGCGGAAAGCCGTCGGACGGCCCCCCTCCGACGCCCGCTGAATCGCCGGGCCGCCGGGGTAAGGCAGCCCCAGCAGTCGCCCCACCTTGTCGAAGGCCTCCCCGGCGGCATCGTCGAGCGTGCCCCCCAGGTACTCGTACTGCCCGTGCCCGCGCATCAGAATCAACTCCGTGTGGCCGCCGGAGACCAGCAGGGCCAGCAGCGGAAACTCCAACTCCGCGCCGCTGGCCGTCCGGGGAGCCGACTCCGCCGTCTCCAGCCAGTGAGCGTAGATGTGCGCTTCCAGGTGATTCACCCCCAGCAGCGGCCGGCCGCTCCCCAGGGCCAGCCCCTTCGCCGCGTTGACCCCCACCAGCAGCGACCCGGCCAGCCCCGGCCCGTAGGTCACGGCGACCCCGTCCAGGTCGTCGTAAGTCAGGTGCGCCTCCCGCATCGCCTGCTCGATGACCGGGACGATCGCCTCGACGTGGGCGCGGGAGGCGATTTCGGGGAATATGCCGCCGTAAGGGGCGTGCAACTCCACCTGCGAGGCGACGACGTTGGAGAGTATCCGCCGCCCGTCCTCGATGACGGCGGCCCCGGTCTCGTCGCAGGAAGTCTCGATCGCCAGTATCCGGGTCATCACAACTCGATCACCAAATCCCTGGGGAAATCGGAGAGGACGTGAACCGTTCCCTCCTCGTCCATCCAGAGCACATCCTCGATGCGCACGCCGATGCCCTGCTCCGGGTAGTACAGCCCCGGCTCGCAGGCGAAGACGTGGCCGGCCCGCAGCACCTCGTTGTTGGAGGGCAGGTCGCTGAAAACGGGGCTTTCGTGGAGGCTCAACCCCACCCCGTGCCCCAGCGAGTGGACGTACCCCACTTCTGTTTGCGGCTCATCGGCGACGGTCGGATGGCCGCGTTGGGCGAAAAACTCGCACGTCATCTGCTGGTAGCGACGGGCCTTCTCGCCCAGGCGGTAGGACTTGTGGAGCAACTCGACGCACTCCCGCACGTCCCGATAGACCCGCTCCACCTCCGGCGGGGCGTACCCCAGGCAGAACGTCCGTGTCATGTCGAAGTAGTACCCGCCCCCGGCCTCGCAGGGGTAGATGTCGAAGATGATCGGCTGCCCCAGGACGACCGGCGCGTCGGCCCGCCCCCGGCTGTGCGGGATACCGGCCTCCCGTCCAATCGAGAAGATGAACCCCTCCGGGGCCTCCAACTGCTGGGCGGCGATGAACTGCCGAATCTCCGCATGCACCCGCCCGATGGTGAGCGGTGAGCCATCGGCCTGGACTAACGTCTCATCCTTCACCCGATGGGAGCGCAGGAAGGCGACCGTCTGCTCGACGACGGCGACGGTGCGGCGGCCCACCTCGGCGATGCGCTCGACCTCCGCCTCGTCCTTCGTCGCGCGGGCGGCGGTGATCAGCGACCGCCCGTACTCCCCGACGACCTCCACCCCCTCCAACCGCTCGTTCAGCGCGTTGAGCAGCGTCCAGGCCTGCCCCCGATCCATCAGGCCGTAGAAGCCGACCCGCCCCCCGACCCCCAGGTCGGCGAAAATCCGGCGGTGCAGTTCCACGTCGGCGTCCAGACGGCTCTTCTTCTCGCGCAAGAGACTCCGGTAGTCGTACTTGTTGACGTTGATGACCGTCAGCCCGCTTGAGGCGGCCTCCTCCCGCTCCATCGGGTAGCAGAGCAGCACCGGTTCCTCTCCCCGCTTCTTGAGCACGAAGCCGGAGTGGACTCCGGCGCCGTTGGACAGGTAGTAGAGAGCCGCGTTGCCGCGCATCTCCCCGGCGACGAGGATGGCATCCAGCCCGCGCTTCTCCATCAGACGATCCAGGTCTCGCTTCATTGTTCACTCCACAGTCACGGACTTAGCCAGATTGCGCGGCTGGTCCACATCCGCACCGCGTCGCACCGCCAAATGGTAGGCCAGGAGTTGGAGCGGGATGACGTTCACCACCGGCGAGAGGAGATAGGGGGTCTCCGGCGCGTAGAGCACGTAATCCGCCTTCTCGGCCATCTCCGCGTCCCCCTCCGTCGCCAGCGCGATGACGATTCCGCCTCGCGCCTTGACCTGCTCCATCTGACTGACCATCTTGTCGTACACGTGGTCCCGCACCCCGATGGCGACGACCGGCATCGCCTCGTCAATCAGCGCGATGGGGCCATGCTTCATCTCCCCGGCCGGATACCCCTCGGCGTGGATGTAGGAGATCTCCTTCAACTTGAGAGCCCCTTCCAGCGCGATGGGGTAATTGATCCCCCGCCCCAGGTACAGGGCGTGCTCCCGGTCGTAGAACAGACTGGCCAACTTATCGTACTCGTCGCCGTGCTCCAAGACGCGCCCCACCAGGTCGGGGAGACGGGCCAGGTCGTCCACCAAGCGGCGCAGACGCTCCCGCCCCAGATAGCCGCGCAGTTCCCCCAGGTAGCAGCCCAGGAGGTAGAGGTCAACCAGGCTGGCGGTGAACGCTTTGGTCGAAGCGACCCCGATTTCCGGCCCGGCGTGCATCAGAATGTAGCCGTCGGAGAGCCGCATCGCCTGGCTGCCGATGACGTTGACGATACTCCACAGCCGCGCCCCTTTCTTCCGCGCCTCCTCCATCGCCGCCAGCGTGTCCACCGTCTCGCCGCTCTGGGTGATCGCCAGCACCGCCGTGTTCCCGTTGATGATTGGGTCGCGGTAGCGGAACTCGGAGCCGTAATCCACCTCGACCGGTATCCGCGTCAGCGATTCCAGGATGAACTTCCCCACCAGTCCGGCGTAGGCCGACGTGCCGCAGGCGACGATGATGATCTTGTCCAACGCGCGGGCCTCCTCCGGCGTGAGCGTGAGGTTCTCCAGCCGCACCAGCCCGGACTCCAACTTCGCCCGCCCTCGGATGGTGTCGGTGACGGAGCGGGCCTGCTCGTAAATTTCCTTCTGCATGAAGTGGCGATAGGGCTCTTTCGCGGCGGAGACCGGGTCCCAGGGGATGGTGTAGACTGCGGCGGCCACCGGCTCACCGTCCAGCGTGGAGATGCGTACCCCGTCCTGAGTCACCACCGCCATCTGCCGGTCTTCCAGGAAGATCATCTCGCGGGTGTGCTCCAGGATGGCCGGGATGTCGGAGGCGACGAACATCTCCCCCGCGCCGATGCCGACGGTGACGCCCCCGGCGTTGCCGATGCGGGCCGCCACCAACCGCTCCGGCTCGCGGCTGCTGAGAAAGACGAAGGCGTTAGCCCCCTTGACCTGCGCCAACGCCCGCCGTACCGCCGTCTCCAGGTCATCCCCGGCGGCGATGTACGCCTCCACCAGATGCACCACCACCTCGGAGTCGGTCTCGGAGGCGAAGTGCCGCCCCTCGGCCTCCAACTCCTGCCGCAGCGGGAGGAAGTTCTCGATGATGCCGTTGTGGACGACGGCCACCTCCCCCGTCGCGCCGACGTGGGGATGGGCGTTGCGGCGGCTGGGCTCTCCGTGCGTCGCCCAGCGCGTGTGCCCGATGCACCTGGAG
>JALWUZ010000200.1 GCA_027079895.1 Anaerolineae bacterium | reverse complement strand
GCGCGTCGAGGAGGCGATGGAGCACCACACCCGGCTCTGGTTCGTGCTCTACAAAGGGGGGTTCGGGCCCAACAACGACCTCCGCGCCTGGCTGGACGCCAACGAGTCGCTCTACCCGCTGTGGGAAGGCTGGGAGGGGGACACGCTTTTCCTGGGGTACGTCGTGCCCCACGTCCCGCTGACGGAATCGCCCGCGCGGGCGGCGTTCGCCTCGCAGCCCATCAGCCTGATTGGAGCACGCCTCACCCCCCAGGCGCAGGCGGACGGCAGCCTGGCCGTCGAGTTGACCTGGCGGCTCGACGGCCCCGTCACCGGCGATGAGAAGGTGTTCCTGCACGTGGTGGCGGAGGACGGCCATCTGGTCGCCCAGCACGACGCCCGCCCCGACCCGGAGAACCGTCCTACCCAAGTGCTCGCGCCGTCTACGGTGCTGACCAACCGGCACGGCGTCACCCTGCCGCCTGCCGCCCAGGGGACGTTCTACATCCGCGTCGGGATGTACGACTTCGCCACCGGGGAGCGGCTGTTGCTGGACGACGGCGCGGACTATGTGACAATCGGCTCTGTGACGAGATGATTGCCGGCATGTGGCGGGTCTCGTCGAATCGAGTATAATTGACTGACCGGCTTCGGTCACTGTATCAATCACACACGAGGAGGTGAACGATGTTAGTAGGCGATCGTATGACCCGACGTCCCATCACCATCAACGAGGAGGCTTCCATCAACCAGGCGTTGCAGTTGATGAGGGAGGAGAAAATCCGGCGTCTCCCGGTGCTCGACAAGCACGGCCACCTGGTGGGCATCGTCTCCGAGAAGGACTTGCTCTACGCCTCTCCCTCTCCGGCGACCACCTTGAGCATCTACGAGATCCCCTATCTGCTTTCCAAAGTGAAGATCCGCGACCTGATGACCACCGAGGTAATCACCGTCTCCGAGGACACGCCGCTGGAACAGGCGGCCCGCGTGATGGCGGACAACAAGATCGGCGGGCTGCCGGTCATGCGCGGCGGCAAACTGGTGGGCATCATCACCGAGACCGACATGTTCAAGATCTTCCTGGAACTCTTCGCCGCGCGGGAGGAGGGGGTGCGGCTGGCGATGTTGATTCCGGCGGAGAAGGGGACGCTGGCCCGTATCACCGGCCAAATCGCCGAGATGGGGGGCAACATCCTGGCGCTGGGCACCATCAAGGGGGAGGACCCGACCAACTACGTGCTGACCGTCAAGGTGGCCGATGTGGCCCAGGAGGCCCTGGTCGCCGCGATGGAGGAGATGGGGCTGAAGATTCTCGACGCCCGTCATTGCGCGGCGTGAGAGTGTACTCGCACACGTGGTAGAGACGTTGCACTGCAACGTCTCTACCATCACCGTTGCAACACACCGGTTCGCCCCTAGCCGAGGATACCGAGGAGGCACTTATGGAATTGAGCACCTTTCTAACCATCGCCAGGGGGGACGCGCCCGCCGACCTGCTGCTCCGCAACGGGCAGGTCGTCAACGTCTTCACCGGCGAGATCATCACCGCCGACATCGCCATCGCCGCGGATACCATCGTCGGCGTCGGGACGGGGTACGAGGCGCGGGAGGAGTTCGACCTGGACGGTCGCTACGTCTGTCCCGGCCTGATTGACGCCCACGTCCACATCGAGTCCTCGATGGTCATCCCGCCGCAGTTCGCCCGCGCCGTCGTCCCGCGCGGCACGACGACCGTCGTCGCCGACCCCCACGAAATCGCCAACGTCGCCGGCCGGGACGGCGTGCGCTACATGCTGGACGTCTCCGCCGGGCTGCCGCTGACCGTCTTCATCAACCTCCCCTCCTGCGTCCCGGCGACCCACATGGGCACCGCCGGGGCGGAGTTGGACGCCGACGCGCTGCTTTCGATGAGCGATTGGGAGCGGGTCATCGGCCTGGCGGAGTTCATGAACGTGCCGGGGGCGGTGCTGGGACTGCCCGGCGCGATTGACAAACTGCTCGCCTTCCGGGGGCGGCTCATTGACGGCCACGCGCCGGGCAGTCCCAGCA
>JALWUZ010000199.1 GCA_027079895.1 Anaerolineae bacterium | reverse complement strand
GTGGAGCCGTCGGCCTGGGAGGTGGCGGTGACGACGACGGTTCCCACCGTGTCGCTGATGGCGTCGGCCGGCGGTGTGACCATGACCGAAATTGTCTGCGTGGCCCCGCGCCCCAGGGTGACGGAGTTCGGGACGACCTGCACCGTCCAACCGGGCGGGGCCTGCTGGGCCAAGTCGAAGGTGTCGGTGTAGTTGCCGGTGTTGGTCAGGGTGTGGGTGTAGATGATGGCCTGGCCGGGGTCGCTCGTGCCGCTGCGGTCGGGGGTCAATTGCACGCCGACGGTGTAATACTCGTCGCAGCCCAGGTCGTAGGCGTAGGTCGCGCCGGCAGGCCGCGGGTCGCCCTCGAAATCCACCGTCACGCCGGCGTCCACTCCGGCGTCAATCGCCGGTGAACCGGCGGTGAGGTGGTAGTCCCAGGCCGGCGGGTCGGCGAAGGCCGGGTCGCCGGAATAGTTCGTGGCGGTGCAGATGTTGCCCGGCCCGCTGACGTTGACGCCGTTGCTGTTCCACAGGGTGGCCGTCATCGTGACCACCGCTCCGGCGGTTGTGGTGACTCCCGCCGTGGCGTGGCCGGCGATGATGGTGTCGGTGAGGATCAAGGTGGTGTAGTCGCCGGCGTAGACCCCCTGGCCGCTGCTGTGATTGTCGGCGATGGTGGTGTGGAGGAATTGGCCGGAGAAGGGGTTGGCAGAAGTGCCCGCGAAGTAGAGGCCGCTGCCGGCGGTGGTGGCGTGGTTGTCGGCGACGAGGTTGTTGACCATCACGATGGTGCCGTACACCTTGTAGAAACCGCCGCCCCGCCCGGTGGCGGTTTCGCTCAAAGTGGCCGTGTTGCTGTAGATGCGGTTGCCGAAGAGTTGGATTTTGTAAGTGGCGCCGCTGCCGGCCATTATCCCGCCGCCGTCGCCGTCGCCCCCGCCGCTGGCGACGTTGAAGGCGATCGTGTTGGTTATCATCGAGAGGTAGGAGGCCGTCAAGTAGAGGCCGCCGCCCTGCCCGGTGGAGGAGAGGCTGGCGGTGTTGCTGAGGAACTGATTGTTCACCAGCGACGGCCCGCTCCCGGTGGTGGTGTTGGAGTACAGCCCCCCGCCCTGGCCGGTGCCGTTCCGGCTGGCGACGTTGCCGGACACGGTGTTTTCGCTGAAGTCCTCCGACCATGAAAGCAGGTAGACCCCGCCGCCGTATCCCTCGTAATCACGGCTGGCGGTGTTCCCGGCGATGGTGTTGTGCCGCACGGTGGGCCCGCGCGTGAGCCAGATTCCACCGCCTTTTCCGCGCGAGGTCAGGCTGGCCGTGTTCCCGCTGATGGTGTTGTCGCTCACCGTGGCGTTGGCTTCGAGACGCATACCCCCTCCGGTACCGCTACATCCCGTGCAGCCGGTGTTGCTGATGATGGTGTTGTGCGTCAGCGTGAGGGGATGGTAATTATCCTGGATGGAGATGCCGCCGCCGCTGCCGCCATACAATGTCCCACCGGTCGAGCGGCTGGCGACGTTCCCCTGGACGGTGTTGCTGATTACCACACCCCACGACCCGTAAAAGTACATTCCCCCTCCGTAGCCGGTTCCGTACCCGGTAGATGTTCCGCCCGTCGCCGTGTTGTCCTGGAAGTGGTTATCCTGCAAGGTCATGTCGCTCTGGAAGGTGTACAGGCCACCGCCGCGGCCTTGGTACGATCCGACGGCGGCCGTGTTGTCCTGGAAGGTGTTGTTGACCAGGGTGACGGCCCCTTCGTAGAACGCCGCCCCTCCGCCATAGCCGTAGTAGGTACGGGAGGCGGTGTTGGAGATAACCTGGCTGTTCGACATGGTGACAGTGCTGTCGCTGGCGTACAGGCCGCCGCCTCGACCTGATGTCGTGCTGTTCCCGTCATGGGCGACGTTGCTGTAGACGGTGGTAGCACTGATGGTGACCGTGCTCTGGTAGATGTGAACCCCGCCGCCAGTGTCCTGGGTGGAAAGGTATGCGCCGCCGCCGAGGCCGGTGGCGTCCCCGCCGGTGATGCGCAGCCCCTCGACGATGACGGTGAC
>JALWUZ010000198.1 GCA_027079895.1 Anaerolineae bacterium | reverse complement strand
CTCCTACGGTCGCCTGCCCGACGGCGTTGGCCCCGGCCGGGTGCTCACCGCGCCTACCCCCGGCTGGCTCAACGTCGGTCGGCCGCCGGCTATCGTCGGGACGCGGCAGACCCCGGCCTATCCCGCCATCGGTGAGAGCGTCACGGTCACGACGTTGGTCAGCGACCGGGAGGCGGTCACGGTCACACTGCACTACCGGGCCTTCATGGGTGGTGAGCCGCCGCCGGAGGAGGAGATGGCCGTCCAGATGACCGCTATCGGCGGTGGCCGTTACCAGACGGTGCTCCCGGCGCAACCGGAGGGGATGTGGGTGGAGTATTACATCACCGCCGTGGACGAGACCGGCCTGACGGCCCTCGACCGCCCCGGCTGGCCCCAGGGAGACTATCGCTACATCGTCGGCTGGCAGCCGCTGCCGCTCCACATCAACGAACTGCTGGCGATCAACACCAGCACGGCGCAGGACGAGTACGGCGACTACTCCGACTGGCTGGAACTGTACAACAGCGGCGACGAGGCGATTGACCTGACGGGGATGTTCCTCTCGAACGATGTCGGCCAGATTCAGGAGTACTCCTTCCCGGCGGGCAGCGTCATCCCGGCGCACTCCTACCTGCTGCTCTGGGCGGACGACGACCCCGGCGCGAACCACCTCGGCTTCAAACTGTCCGGCGCGGGGGAGTACGTCGGCCTGTTCGCCTCGTCGGACGACCACTACGCCCCCATTGACGCGGTGTACTTCGACCCGCAGACGCCGGACGTCTCCTGGGGCCGCCTCCCCGACGGGGACGGCGACTGGCGGGCGTTCAGCCACCCGACCCCCGGCGCGTCCAACCGGCCCGCGCCGCCGCAGTTCGCGCAAGTGGCGCGTACCCCGCAGTGGCCGCGCGGCGGGGAGGTCGTCACCGTCACCGCCTCCATCACCGCCGGAAGCGGCCTCATCTCCGCCACGCTGTGGTACAGCGCGGAAGGTACGCTCCACTCCGCGCCGCTTTCTCCCACCGCCACGGGGCTTTGGCAGCAGACGATCCCCTCCTACACCGCCGGCACGCTGGTAGAGTATTACCTGAGCGCCCAGGACGATTGCGGTCAGGAGCGGTTCGAGCCCGCCGCCGCGCCCGCAGTCGCCCACCGCTACCTGGTGAGTTATACCCCTCCGGCGGTGGTCATCAACGAGTTCCTCGCCAGCAACGACACCGTCAATCAGGACGAGGCGGGGGAGTACGACGACTGGGTGGAACTGTACAATCGGGGGACGGTCACGGCCTCGCTGGGGGGGATGTATCTGACCGACGCCCTGGACGAGCCGACCCAATGGCGCGTCCCGACGGGGACGGTCATCCCGCCGGGCGGCTACCTGCTCATCTGGTGCGACGGGGACGAGGAGCAGGGCCCGTTGCACGCCAACTTCCGGCTGCGGCGGCGGGGGGAGTCGCTGGGGCTCTTCGCCGACGACGCCCACCGGAACGTGCCGCTGGACATGCTCGACTTCGGCACCCAGCAGACGGACGTCTCCTACGGGCGCGTCCCCGACGGGGCGGCCAGTTGGGGGTTCATCCTGCCGCCGACGCCGGGGGAGAGCAACTCAACCGCCCATCGCCAGAACCGCCCGCGACACCGCCCTACCGCCGTCCAGGGGGCGAATCTTCTGCCGGAGGTGTGAGACGATGAGAAAAGCGTTCCTGTTCCTCCCGCTGTTCCTGTTGCTCGCCGCCTGCACCGCGGCTCCGTCGTCGGACGCCCGCGACTTGGAGCCCCGCGCCACTTCCACGCCGACGCCCGTCACCGCCTACCTCCCCCTGGTCGGGCGGGGCGACGGCGATGTCTACTACGTCCGGCCCGACGGCGGTTCGCCGGAGCAGTGTACCGGCCGCGCCGACGCCCCCTACCCCGGCAGCGGCACCGGTCGGGATTGCGCCTGGGACCACCCCTTCCGCGCCCTCCCGCCGGGGGGCACGCCGCGCATCGCCGGGGGCGACACCCTCATCATCAAAGCCGGAGAGTACCGGATGGGGTACGGCGCACCGGGCGCGGACAACTGCGA
>JALWUZ010000197.1:1207-2045 GCA_027079895.1 Anaerolineae bacterium | reverse complement strand
ACACAGGACAGGTCGATGCTGCCGTCGTCGTTGATGCATGGGCGTGGCGTATACGCAAGCTCGCCGGGACGGTTGGTGGCGGCAATGAGCAGGCCCTTGTCATTGAGCGCCAGGCGCGCGCCACGGATGCGATCCTGACCATGCTTATATTTCTTGGCCCAAATGACCTGGCCATTGCGGTCGAGTTTCATTATCTTGATGTCGTGGTCAGAACCGTTGCCTGCGGCGTAGATGCTGCCGTCCTCGCCTACAACCAGGGAAGCAACAGCAGCAAAGCTAGAATAACGCTGAAACCAGCGCAACTGGCCGGTTTCGGTTAACCTTGCGATCGAGCCACCGTATAAATCAGTGGCGCCAGCTATCAGCAGATCACCATCGGTCGCCCGGGTGAGTACAGCAGGGTAATAAATGTCGCGGCCAGAGTCAGGGTCAAGGA
This sequence comes from Anaerolineae bacterium, assembly GCA_027079895.1. Lineage (GTDB taxonomy): Bacteria > Chloroflexota > Anaerolineae > B4-G1 > B4-G1 > JALWUZ01. The sequence continues at coordinate 1,609 of JALWUZ010000197.1, read as the reverse complement.
AGTTGCTGTAATCGTCGCTATACCCGGTGATATTCCCATTGCTGTCGAGCAGCACAACGCCATCCCAGTCTTGTGCGATTGCGCTGCCGGCCAGGGCGTAGCCGCCGCCAGCGCGTACGACCAGCCCCTGGGTAGACGGCGTGAAACCGTTGATGCGCCGCTGCCAGTCGATGCGACCGTCGCTGCGCAGGCGGATGAGCAGTGCATCAGCAGAATAACGGGCAGTGCCGCCGTCTGCTACCGTGGCGTTGATAATGTAGCCGTTGCCATCGGCCAGCACCTGGTGGGCGTCTTGCAGCTGACGTGCAATGACGGGCAGGCTCACGCTCTGGTTGAGCGAGCCGTCGGCGGACCAGCGCGAGACGATTGGAGAATTAAGTAAAGTGAGTTGCAACCAGCCAT
>JALWUZ010000197.1:0-1197 GCA_027079895.1 Anaerolineae bacterium | reverse complement strand
CCGATTGGGTGTGAGCTTTGCCGTGATTTGCCCGGCGAGCGGAACCGTCCCCTGGAAGCCGAATGCGTTTTGCAGGTTGAGCAGTACGCGTTCACCGCTGTCTCTTTTGTCGATCAATGCCTGGAATCCGTCGCTACCGGCCAGGTAGCGCAGTCGGCTTACGCCCCGAATGGGTATATTTTCAAAAGTCGATACGCCGTAAATATCGGTTCCATCGACACTGTAGTATCGCGCCGTCAACCGGTCACTCTGGTTTTTGCCTAGCACTGCGTACTGACATCTAAGAGAATTTTCCGCATTGATGATACACCTTTCGGCAACCGCGTGTAGCGTACGGTCGGGTAAATCGTCATACCACTCTATTAAGCCACCAGCGCTGACCTTGTAAATAAATCCGATTGGACCGTCGACCCGATACTTACTCTGCGCCACCAATACGAAACCATCGTCACTGACGCCGTCGAGATCATCATCGACCTGAATGGCCTGGTATATCCTGTTGTCGTCGATAGTATAAGACCAGGGAACCTGCCCACCGGCATCGACTCGCAAAAATGTGGCATCGGCGATCTGGTTATCGCTGAGCAGCTTGCTGAAGACAACCAGCGCGCCACCATCGGTGGTGGGGTTTAATAATAACCATTCGTCCTCCGCTTCGACCGGAGCCTCGAATTGCCAACCCGTATAACGTTGCTCCCAGACCGGATCACCGTTAGCGGCATCCAGCTTGAGCAGATAGATAAATTCCCCCAGTTTTCCGCTTTTTGCATTGGCGCCGGGATCCGCATCTACATAGGCTTGGGCCCGGGCCGCGACCAGTACGCCGCTGCCATCGCGCGCCGGCTGGATTGCCCTGCCCGTCTCGGACGTAGATTCGTCGCTGAAATAGTACTCGTACCCCGGGTAATCGCCACTGTCGTAGCGGCGTGACCAGACCACGTTGCCACTCGCATCCAGGCGGGTGACCAGCAGGTCGGTGGCGCGCTCGTGATAGCGTTCATTAGCATCGGAGACGGATCCAACCGGCACGTAGCCGGTCAGCCAGGTACCGCCATCGGCTGCAGGATAGGCCGCCAGGTAGCGAGGTTTTCCCAATTCACCACCGGTAGGAATAAGAGGCGGTGCGCCGATGGATTGCTGCCACAGCAGGTTGCCGTTGGCGTCCAGGTTGACCGCCCAGATGTTCCCATCTAGAGC
>JALWUZ010000196.1 GCA_027079895.1 Anaerolineae bacterium | reverse complement strand
CACTCCGGCTATGGCGGCCGGACTCACCGATCACCGCTGGACGGTTCTGGAGTTGTTACAGTTCAAAGTGCCGCCGCAACGCCTGGAGGGGGCAACATGATGACCACGATTAAATGTGGACTTACCGACCGTTATCAGGAGGGCAAGATGTCACTTTCGGAAGAGGAACGACGGTATCTGTTGCGCCTGGCCCGCGAGTCCATCACCCGACGGCTGCGCGGCGAGTCCCCGCCGGAGATCGAGTTCGGTTCCATCTCCCCCAGGCTGGCCGAGGACGGGGCGAGTTTCGTCACTCTGACCAAGTGGGGCGACCTGCGGGGGTGCATCGGCTCGCTGGAACCGTACCGCCCCCTCGCGCTCGACGTGCGGGAGAACGCCGTCGCCGCCGCCTTCCGCGACCCGCGCTTCCCCCCGTTGAGCATGCGGGAGTTGGACGATGTGCTCATCGAGGTCTCCGTCTTGAGTATCCCACAGCCGCTTCCCTTCGACGGGCCCGACGACTTGCTGGCCAAGTTGCGCCCCGGCGTGGACGGGGTGGTCATCCAGCGGGGATGGAATCGGGCTACTTTCCTTCCCCAGGTCTGGGAGAAACTGCCCGACCCGCGCCTGTTCCTGGAGCAACTGTGCCTCAAGGCCCGCCTCCCCGCCGACGCCTATCGGTGGCCGGGGCTGGAGGTCTACACCTACCAGGTGGAGAAGTTCGAGGAGGAGCGATGAGCAACAGGGAGCCGCGAGGTATCAGCCGCCGGAGGTTTCTGGCCGGTGTGACGGCCTGGGGCATCAGCGCGTTGTCCGGGCGGCTCTTCCTGCCGCCGCCGCACGACGCGACCGCCGATGACCCGTTCGACCCGCAGATCTACCTCCCGCTCGTCGCCAATCAGCGGTCGCCGGGGACGCCGCACGGCCCGTCGAAACTGGGGCTCCACACCATCAGGCCCAACAACGCCGTCCGCTTCGTGCAGGAGGTTCACGACGGCGGGGCGCACGTCGCCCTGATGAAAGCCGTGGACGGCTTCGGCTACTTGAGGACGGTGAAGGAGATCTCGCCGGAGACCGTCACCGTCGGGCGTTGGAGCAGCGATCAGTCGGTGAATCCGGCCAACGACCCGGCGGCCGAGGCGGAGAGCGTGATGGCGGCTCATATGCCCCATTGGGAGTACGAGGGGGATGTGGTGGATTACTGGGAGGTACTGAACGAGCCCGGTTACCCGACGATCGCGGAGTATGTGTGGCTGGCGGAGTTCTACAAGGCGGCGATGGAGATCGCCGAGGCGCACGGCTACCGCCTGGCGATTTTCTCCTTCAGCGTCGGCGTCCCCCGGTGGCACGACTGGGAGGCGATCGTGGAGACCAACATCTTCGCGCGGGCGCAGGCCGGCGGGCACGCCCTGGCCCTCCACGAGTACAACTGGCCCACTTCGGATGTGCTGTGGGGCGAGCCGACCGAGGATCTTCCGCCTTACGAGGACCGGGGAGTGTTGACCGGACGGTACCGCTATCTCTACCGAGATTTCCTCATCCCGCGCGACGAGGTGGTCCCCCTGCTGATTACCGAGGCCGGTCTCGACCCGGTGCTCCGCCAGCCCGGCCAGCCGACGACCTGGAAGGAGCGGTACGTCGAGACGATGATCTGGTACGATGACGTGCTCCGCGCCGATGATTACGTCGTCGGCGCGGCGATGTTCACCATCGGCGGTATCGGCCAGTGGCAGGATTACGATTACGAGGAGTTGCTGTGGCCTAATTCCTACGGCCAGAACTTCCGGGATTACATCATCTCGATGAGGGATAAGTGAAGTGTGCCGCGACCAGGTGGCCGGGATGAAAGGAGTGCGATGAAACGGTTGTGGTTGTCCATTTCAATGGCGGTGTTGCTGGTGGCGGTCGGCCTGGGGAGCGCGTCCGCCGAAAGCGGGACGACGGTCGTCACCCCGTCCCAGTTGACGATCGTCGGGACGCGCGGCGCAGTCGAGACGCGCACGATCCTCATCCGCCCCACGTCCGCCATCACTAACTTGCGGCTCATCCCGCTGGATTTGACCGGGAC
>JALWUZ010000195.1 GCA_027079895.1 Anaerolineae bacterium | reverse complement strand
GAGCGGTCGCCGAGGTGCATCACCGGGTCGTGGATGGTAGTCACCAGGCAGGGCGGGCGGCGGGCCAGGAGGCTCAGGTTGAACCAGAGGTTGACCGCCAGGAGGTGTACCACGTCCGGGCGCAGCCGGTCGAGGGTGCGCCAGAGGTGGGCCGTCATCCGCAGATTGGCGGGGGAGCGGAGGCGCGGCTTGGCGAAGTAGTGGAGGCGCACCGCCGGCGAGAGGGCCGCTTCCACCGCGCGGAAGCCGTAGGGCACGAGCAGGCTGACGTCCGCGATCTTCACCAGGGCGTTGGCCAGGGAGGCGGTGTACTCGAAAAAGTTGAAGTCGAGCAGGACGACGTGCATAGCGGGTTTTCCAGACTTTGCTTCCCGATTCCCGGTGCGACAGTCTCCGGCCGGGTCTCCGACGGGGACGGGATGGGGGTATTGTATGCGATTTGGTCAACTGGGGCAAGTGGGCAACCCGCCGGCCCCCGGAGGCGCGACGCGCCTCGGAGGTGCATCGCATCAGGCTGCGCACAATTACATTGACAATTTTGCAGACTTCTGGTAAAATCGCCGATGAAATTAAGGAGGCTGCCCAATGCTAGTAGAATTCCGTTTCAAGAACTACAAATGCTTCCGTGACGAGCAGGTATTCAGCCTGGTTGCCTCGGCGGACAAGACCGCCTCGGAGAACCTAGCGGAGTTGCCCGACCAGAAACTCCGGCTGCTGAAGAGCGCGGTGGTGTACGGCCCCAACGCCGCCGGAAAGACCTCGTTGTTGGACGCGCTCTATTTCTTCACGACCTTTGTCCGCCGGTCGGCCCAGAACGAGGCGGACGCGCCCATCGCCGTGAAGCCATTTCTGTTCGACGAGCGGAGCAAGGATGAGCCCAGTTCCTTCGAGGCCGTCTTCATCCACGAGGGGGTGCGCTACCAGTACGGCTTCACGGTCAACCAGGAAAGAGTGCTGGAGGAATGGCTTTTCTCCTACCCCAAGGGGCGTCCCCGCCGCTTGTTCCGTCGGGCCTGGGACGGCGACGAGGAGCAGTTCGAGTTCAGCGTCCACTTGAAGGGAGAGAAAACGCGGCTGAAATCCATGACGAGGCCCAACGCCCTGTTTCTGTCCGTCGGAGCCGCCTTCAATCATCAACAACTGAGCGTCGTCCACGGCTGGTTCTCCAAACAAATACGGGGGCTACAGGCTCCATACGCAGAGAGTCGCCCCGCCTGGCTCACAGTCGCTCCGGAGACGCGGGACAAGTACACGCCGGCGGTACAACAGTTGCTCCAACTGGCCGATGTCGGGATCGTGGATTTCAGTTTCGTAGAGCAGGATATGCTGGGGGTCCCCGGCGGCAAACTGATAAGCGTGGATATGTTCCACCGTGGCGAGGCGGATAAGATTCCCCTGCCCATCGGGGAGGAATCCAGAGGGACTCAGCAAGTGCTCTCGCTGGGCTTTTTCCTCCTTCCGGTTCTGTCCGAGGGGAAGGTGGCCTTCGTGGACGAGTTGGACGCCAGCCTGCACCCCCTTTTGGTGCGCAAGTTTGTGGAACTGTTCCACAACCCGGCGACCAATCCCAAGAACGCCCAGTTGATCTTCAACACCCACGACACCACCTTGCTGAGCCGGTCGCTCTTCCGCCGGGATCAAATCTGGCTGGTGGAGAAAGACGAGGAAGGTGCGGCGCATCTGTACTCGCTCCTAGAGTACAGCCCTCGTCGGGATGAGGCGTTGGAAAAGGGGTATCTCATGGGGCGTTACGGCGCGATACCCTTCTTGGGGGAGCCGGCGGAAGGATTGGTGCCCCATGAGTAGGCGTAGGAAACCGTCCGGTCGGAAAACGAAGAGCGTGAGCGTATCATACTGGGGACATACAGGCAGCCGAAATCGGCTCTGGGCTTCGTAAAGCGGTCGAAAAAGGGGGCCGGGGGATTTGAGCCAACCGGCGAAATCGGATACAATGTACCCGATCTTCTTCCGAGAGGTTGGCTCCTATGCATAGTATCACAAACTCCCTGCTTGTTCGGCCGGTTCAGGTTCGCCTGCACGCCCTGGT